>JAEZEK010000322.1 GCA_023417735.1 Pseudomonadota bacterium
GGCCACGAGGCCGTAGCCGATGAGGACGGCCGTCTCGCGATCGAGCCCCGCGAGCGGCACGAGCGCGCCTTCCGGGCGCGCCAGCCCGAGCAGGTTGGCGCGCGCCGGCGTCAGGTGAACGGCATGCGCGTCACCCGCCAGGCCCGCGAAGCGCTCGTAGTCGGCAGGCGTCGTCGAATCGAGCGGCAGGATCGCCAGCGGGCCGGATTCGCCGGTGAGGAGGACGGGGCGCCCGGCCCTCAGCTCGGCAACGGCGCGCTCCACCCGAACTTCGGGGCGGTCGCCGAACCCCTCGCAACTCGTCATGTGCGCCCACCTGCATTCGTGCCGTTTCGCTCCTGCGCTACATTTGCGGGAAGTCGCGCTTTGACAAGTCTCAATTCCGCGAGGAAGCTGACCACGCATGCATCTTGCGAGTGAGCCCGTCGCCGTCACGACGAGGGTCTGGGCCTGGCTCCTGGACCGGCGCGGGCGCGATCCGGACGAGCCGCCGGCATTCTGGACCCTCGGCGAACGCACGGCCGCAGCCCTGTACCGTCCGCTGGCCGGGTCGGGCGGAAAGCCCTTCGTCCTGGCTCAGGTCGGGCAGTCGCTCGACGGCCGGATCGGAACCCCGTCTGGCGATTGCCGCGACGTCTCCGGCCCTGACGGCCTCGCCCATCTGCACCGGCTGCGGGCGCTCGTCGATGCGGTGATCGTCGGGGCCGACACCGTGCTCTCGGACGACCCGCGGCTGACCGTGCGGCTCGCCTCCGGCGCGGATCCGGCCCGAATCGTGCTGGACCCGCGCGGGCGCGTCCCGGCCGATGCGCGGATCTGGGCGCCCGGCCCGCGCCGGATTGCGATCCAGTCCGTCGATGCCGCGCGGCCCGAGGGCGTCGAGGTGGTCAGGCTTCCCCCGAACGGCAGCGGCAGGATCGCACCGGGCGACATTCTGGACGCGCTCGGCGAACGCGGGCTCGACCGGATCCTGATCGAGGGCGGGGCACGGACGATTGCAGCTTTCGTCGATGCAGGCCTCGTCGACCGTCTCCACGTCGCAATCTCCGCGAAGATCATCGGCTCCGGCCCGTCCGGGCTCGCCCGCGCACCGATCGACGCGCTCGCGGACGCGATCACGCCGGAGGCGACCGTCTATGGGCTCGGCAGCGACATCCTGTTCGACTGCGCCTTCGCGCGACGCGGCGAGGACCGCCAGGGCCGGCCGCTAGAGCGGAACGGCGAGAAGGTCCTGGTGCCCGATGTGGATCGTTCCGTGCGGCGCTGAGGCGAGGCGCGCGGCGAGCCACCGGTCGGCATCCTCGGCGGCGTCGAGGTGACGGCGCGCCGCTTCCGCGGTGCCGCGCAGGAGGTCTGTCGTAAGCGCGAGGTCGCCCGTCCCCAGGATCCAGGGGCTCGCAGCCACCCGCACGGAGTACCCGGATCGGCGGAGCGCGCGTGCGAGCACATCGGCGGCCTCCGGCCCGAGCGCGGGCCCGAACCCCTTGTCCGCCCGCTGATCGGCGTTGAAGGCCGCAACGATCCGCTCGTCGAGGGCATGTCCGGGATTGAAGCCCATCGCGCCGGTATAGGTGAGCGCGGAATAGAGCGGCATGCGACGGGCCGAAAGCAGCGCGACGAGCCGCTCCACCCACGCCTCCGACACCAGATCGAACAGCGCCGAGGCCGTCACGAGCGCGACGCCGTCGAGCGGGAGCCCGTCACCGCCACTGGCGGCGAGCGCGGCGAGATCACGCGCGAAGGTCGCGGCGCCCGGCGTCCGCCGCCCCGCCTCCCGCAGGAGGTCCGGGTCGTGGTCGACGAAGCGCCAGGTGATGCCGGCGCCGCAATAGGGACCGAGGGCGCGCGCGGTGGCGCCCGTCCCGCTGCCGAGATCGAGGACTGCCGGATCGTCCGCGCGCGCAACCAGCGCGGCCGCTTCCCGAAGCAGGCCCTTGTCGCGCGCGGCGCGATCCGCTGGCTCGCGGAGATCGAGCCACTGCGTCGAGAACCCGCTCATCGCCGCGACGACCGCAGCAGGTCGCCGACGATCGCCGCCGTCTCCGCCCAGGTCGGAAGCCCTGCTCCGGCCAGACGTGCCCGCGCCGCATGGGCGCGCCGCTCTACCGGATCGGCGACGAGCCGGCGCATCGCCGCGGCGAGCACACCCACGTCGTCGACGGGAACGAGGATGCCGGCTCCTTCCGGCACGACTTCCGGAACCGCGCCGGTGCGGCAGCCGATCACCGGCAGGCCCTGCGACAGCGCCTCGGCGAAGGCCATGCCGTAGCCCTCGTAGCGGCTCGGCAGCACGAAGAGATCGGCCTCTGCCATCTGCCGGCGTGCGTCGTCATGCACGCCGAGGAACGCGACGCGCCCCGCCAGGCCGAGCTGTTCGGAGCGGCGGACGAGGCCGGCCGCCCAGGCGGGATCGGGTTCCGCACTCCCGACTATGCGGCAGACCCAGGCGAGGTCGGCGATCCGCGCCAGGGCGTCGAGGAGGAGGTCGTGACCCTTGCGCGGAATGAGCGATCCGACCGCAATGAGCACTGGCGGATCGTTGCCGCCCTCGGCCGGCGGGCCGGGATCGGCTCCGGGCGGCGCGACGGCTATCCTGCCGGTCGGCACACCGTAGCCTGAGGCCAGCAGTTCCGCCGTCGTCCGAGACGTGGCGATCACCCGCCGGGCGGCGGTCAGCGCCCGGCGCTCCGACGCGGCGAACCGTTCTCGTTCCCCGGCGCAGAGCCCGGTTTCCAATGCGAGCGGATGATGCACCAGCGCAACGAGCGCCAGGCGCTCGCCTTCGGCCGCGGCGACCTCGTCCATGACGCCGAAGGCGAGGCCGTCGACCAGCACGACGGAGCGGTCCGGCAGGCTCGCGAGCGCGCGCCGCGCCTCCGCCTCCTCCGCCCGGCTCGGCCGCGGGTAGCCCGCCGGCAGCCGGAGGTGATCGACGGTCAGCCCGGTCCCGCGCAATTCGGCGAGCAGCCTCCTGTCGTAGCCGTAGCCTCCGGTCGGCTGGGCTATGTCGCCGGGAACGGCGAAGACGACGCGGCCTCCGCTCAAAGATCGGCCTCGTACCAGCCGCGCGCGACATGGCTCTCGTGGAGCGTCACCCTGAGCCGCCGGATCCGCCCGCCGCCCTCGCCGAGATCCCCTGCACGGACCGCCTCCGCAAGCCGGTCGAACACGTGCTTCGCCAGCACCTCGGTGGTCGTCACCTTGCCCGCGAAGGCGGGCTCCTCGTCGAGGTTGCGGTAGCGCAGCGGAGCCAGCGCGTCGGCGAGCGCATTGGTGGCGAGGCCGATGTCGACGGCCAGCCCATCCTCGTCGAGCTCCGCGGTGAAGAAGGCGGCGTCGACCACGAAGGTCGCGCCGTGCATCGCTTGCGCGGGGCCGAAGACCGGCCGCTTCAGGCTGTGGGCGATCATCACGTGGTCGCGGACTTCGACGGCGAACATGGCGGTTCCTCGGCGGATCTCAGTAGCGGATGCGGTGGAGCAGCGTGTCCGGCGCGGCGAGGATGCCGCCATAGTCGGACGGCAGGTCGGCGAAGCGCGTCTCGCCGCTGACGAGCACGTCGAGCGCGTCATCCGCAAGGAGCCGCATGGCCGTTTCCAGCCGGCGCCGGTTCGTCCAGCGCGCCCGCCGCGCCGGCGGGACGGCGCCCACCTGGGAAGCGACGAGCGAGAGCCGCCGCGCATGGAAGGCTTCGCCGAGCGGGACTGCAGGCGTCCGGTCGCCGAACCAGCTCGCCTCGACGATACGCGCCTCGAAACCGGCCGCGCCGAGCGCGCTGCGGAGCCCGGCCTCGCTCGCGCTCGCATGGACGACCACGTCGAAATCGTCGCCGAGCTCGGCCGGTGCGGCGAAGCCCGCCCCGAGCGCCCGCGCCGGCCC
>JAEZEK010000383.1 GCA_023417735.1 Pseudomonadota bacterium
CGCCCACGGCATGCCGCACGAGGCCGCGGCCGGGGCGGTGAACGATGCGGCAGGGCTCGCCGCGGAGCGGGAAGGGCCTGCCCGGGGCGAACGGAATGGCGGCCGGCATGCGTCCGAGCCGTGCGGCGAGCCATCCCACGTGCCGGGCGAGAAAGCGCTCGCCCTCCTTGAGCGGGAGCCGGCGGGGCAGGGTCAGGACCGGCGCGCCGGCAGCGGGGTCGATGCGCAGGATCAGCCGCCGCGCCCGGTCGCTGCGGCGCACGCCGATCTCGACGAGCCGGCCGTCGATCTCCAGCGAGAGCCTCTCCGGCCCTCGTTTCAGCGCGAATCGCATGATCGGATTATGGCTGCGGGCGCCGGAATCGAAAGCGGGGCCCGCAGGCCCCGCTCGCCGCTGCTTCGGCTGTCGCGTCAGGCGGTCTCGCCGCCGGTCCGGTTCCGGTAGGAGTCCATGAACTTCTCGAACTCCTGCTGGTCCTTCACGCGACGCAGCTCCTTGAGGAAGGTGTCGAACTCCGCGCGCATCTCGTCGAGCTTGCGCCGCTCCTCCTCGAGCCGCTTCAGTTCGGCTGCGCGGTACTCGTCGAAGGCGACGTTGCCGGTCTCGCCCCAGGCGGCGGCGGGACGGAACGAGGCGTTGCCGCCGAAGGAGCGGAACTGCGCCTTGAGATCGCCGGTCATGCGGCCGATCTCGTCACCCCAGATGATCCACGCGAGCATGGCCAGCCCGAGCGGCCAGAACACGGCGAAGCCGACGATCATCAGTACGATGTTCAACGCCGACCAGCGGCCCCGCGAGGAGCACGAGCGGACGGCATCTGCAGTGTGGGTCATCCTGATCCCCGTTGGTTAGCGACGAAAAGGACATGGGGACCGTCGAACCGGGATTCAAGGATCGTCGATCCCGATCGAGATGCCGCCGGAGCGGGTCAGCCCGCGCCGTTCTGCGCGAGCAGCCTGCGCGCCTCCTCCACCCAGTCGGACACCGCGGCGCTCTCCTCGCCGATGTGCTGCTCGAGCTCCTGCAGCGCGTCGGCGCCCATCTCGGCGAGCTGGCTCACCTCGAAGATGCCGGCCTGGTTGAGGCTCGGTACCATGTCCGGGCTGATTCCGCTGATCGTCGTCAGGTCCTGCGCGATAGCCGGCAGGTTCCTCGGCTCGAGCGCGGTGATGCCGAGCGCATCGGCGAGGATGTGCCGCGCCCGCGCCTCCGCGGCGCCCTTGATGGGCCGCGCGGCGCCGTTCAGCGGCTTCGCATCCGGGACCTGGTGCTCGCGGATGAAGGCGGCGATCCTCGGCTGGATCTCGGAGCGGAAGCGCGACCCGTTGAAGACGCCGTAATGGCCGACCTTCAGCTGCAGGTGATGGGCCTTCTTCCGCTCCGGCAGGCCGGAGCAGAGGTCGTGCGCGGCCTGCGTCTGCCCGACGCCGGAGATGTCGTCGCGCTCCCCCTCCACGGTGAGGAGCGCGGTGTTGCGGATCGCCTGCGGGCGGACGGGGCGGCCGCGGTGCAGCATCTCGCCCTTCGGAAGCGCGTGCCGGACGAACACGGTCTCCACGGTCTGCAGGTAGAACTCCGCGGTGAGATCCATCACCGCCAGGTACTCGTCGTAGAACTCGCGGTGCTTCTCCGCGGAATCGCCGTCGTCCTTCACGAGGTGCATGAAGAGGTCGCGATGCGCCATCATGTGGCGGTCGAGATTCATGCTCATGAAGCCGGTGAGCTGCAGGAAGCCCGGGTAGACGGAGCGCATGAAGCCCGGGTGCGGGAAGGGCACCTTCATGACGACGTTCCGGCGGAACCACTCGACGCCCTTCTCCTGCGCCAGCCGGTTGACGGCCGTCGGGCCGCGCCGCGTGTCGATCGGGCCGCCCATCAGCGTCATGGTGGCGGGCGCGGCGGGATCGCCGTCCTCCTCCATCAGCGCGACGGCGGCAAGCACCGGCACGGACGGCTGGCACACCCCCATGACATGCGTGCCGCGCCCGAGGTGGTGCAGCATCCCGACGACGTAGTCGACGTAGTCGTCGAGGTCGAAGCGGCCGTCCGACAGCGGCACCATGCGCGCATCGACCCAGTCGGTGACGAACACCTCGTGGGCCGGCAGCATCGCCTCGACAGTGCCGCGCAGGAGGGTCGCGTAATGCCCCGAGAGCGGCGCCACGATCAGAAGCTTCGGGTCGGGCGCACGGCCGACCGGCAGCTCGCGCTTGAAATGGACGAGGGAACAGAACGGCCGCTGCCAGACGATTCGCTCGGAGACCGGCACCGCGACACCGTCCACGACCGTGCTGCCGAGGCCGAACTCGGGCTTTCCGTAGCGGCGCGTCGTGCGCTCGAAGAGTTCGGCCGCCGCGGCGACCGAGCGCCCGAACGTGGTCACCGCGAAGGGATTGAGCGGGTTCTGGAACGAGAGCCGGGTCACGTCGGCGATCGCCCGCCAGGGCGCCAGCGCGGCGTGGTTCATCTCGTAGAGCTGATAGAAGGACAACTCGGTTCCCATCCTTCCTGGCCGCGCGACATGCGCGCTGTTGTGCGTTGCGAAGTCTCCGCCGCATTGCGGAATCTAGAATGTGAATCTCCGATGACAACCTGAGCAGCTGCTCCCGGGGTCGGTGGCCGCGAAATAAGGTCGCGCGTGCTTTCCGGGTCACTCGCCCGTCTGCAGCAGGGAGCAGCTCAGCCGGGCCGATCTCAGGAGCAGCAGGAAGGCGGCCGCCGCCGCCAGGAAGTAGACCGCGTTCAGGCACGCGGCGATCGCCATCGCCCGGGCATCGAAGGCGCGATCGAAGATCGCCGCCCGCAGGCCCTCGAAGACATGGGTGGGCGGCAGGGCGAGCGACACCCATTGCAGCCATTCCGGGTAGGTCGAGACCGGGTAGTAGACGGCGCAGAGCGGCAGGAGCAGGAACCCTAGGCTCCAGGCGAGGCCCTCGGCGCCGAGCCCCTTCCTCAGCACCATGCCGCAGGCGATGAGGCCGATCGTCCAGCTCGTCACCAGGAGGTTCGCGAAGAACAGGCCGACCACCAGGCCAAGGCCCCACAGGTTGAAGCCGAAGAAGACCGTCGCCATCAGGCTCACCGGGACCATGCCGATGGCGACCCGGACGACGCTCATCACCATCTGCGCCAGGATCATCTCGGCCGGCCTGAGCGGCGTCATGAGGAGATTGCCGAGGTTGCGCGACCAGATCTCCTCCAGGAAGGTTGTGGAGAACCCGATCTGGCCGCGGAACAGCACGTCCCACAGGAGCACCGCGCCGATGAAGGCGCCGCCGGCCTGCGCTGCCGGTCCGGAATATTCCCTGAGATGGAGCTGAAGGAAGCCCCACATCAGCATCTGCAATGCGGGCCAGTAGATGAGGTCGACGATGCGCGGCCAGGACGACCGCAGCAGGTACCAGTAGCGGAGCACCATCGCCCCCACGCGCCGGAGCGAGAAGCCGGCGAATTGCGGCGGTGCGTCGGTCACCGCGCCGCCTCCCGCTCGCCATCGTCCTGCGCCCTTGCCACGTCGAGGAAGACCTCCTCCATCGAGTTGCGGCCGTAGCGGGTGATCAGCTCGCCGGGCGGGCCCCGATCCACGATGCGGCCGCGCCGGAGCATGATCACATCGTCGCACATCCGCTCCACTTCGGGCATGTTGTGCGAGGCGAGCAGGATCGTGGCGTTCCGGCCCGCGCGGTACCGCTCCAGGTGCGTCCGCACCCAGTCGGCGGTGTCCGGGTCGAGCGAGGCGGTCGGCTCGTCGAGGAGGAGCACGTCGGGCGTGTTGACGAGCGCCTTGGCGAGCGCGACCCGCGTCTTCTGCCCCGCCGAAAGCTGGCCCGACAGCCGGTCCAGGAACTCGGTGAGCGCGAGATCCTCGGCGAGCCGGGCGATCCTCGGAGCCGCATCGCGGACGCCGTAGAGCGCGGCGAACACCTTCAGGTTCTGCCGCACCGTCAGGCGCATCGGCATCTCGACGTAAGGGCTCTCGAAATTCATCCGGTGCAGGATGCGGTGGCGATCGCGCGCCATGTCGACGCCGAGCACCGCCGCCTTTCCGGAGGTCGGCAGCACGAGGCCCATGATCATCGCGATCGTCGTCGTCTTGCCGGCGCCATTTCCGCCGAGAAGGCCGGTGATCGAGCCGCGCGGGACGGCGAAGCTGATGCCGGCGACCGCCTCCACCCCGCGATAGGTCTTCACGAGATCGGCGACTTCCACGGCAGGAGGATCGGCTCTCATCACGCCTCCATATAAGGCCGGAGACGCCGGAGTTTCACGGTGCGTTCGGCCGGGAGGCGGCTCGTCCGCTCACTCCTCCTCGCCGAAGCGCCCGGCGATCAGCGCCTCGATGGCATCGAGGGCGGCCTCTGCATCCGGCCCTTCGGCGACGACGTCGATCCGGCAGCCCGGCAGCGCGGCGAGCGTCATCAGGCCCATGATCGAGGTGCCGCCCACGGTCTGGCCGTCCTTGCTGACCGTCACCTCGGCCGCGAAGGACTCCGCGCAACGCACGAACTTGGCGGACGCGCGGGCGTGCAGGCCGCGCTTGTTGAGGATCGTCAGCTGCCTCTGGAACGGGTCCGTCATGTAGTCGAGAGGATGCGGCTCGCCACGTTGATGTACTTCCGACCGGCCTCCTGCGCGGCGACCGCGGCGGCCTCCACGCCGCTTTCGCCGCGCCCGCGCGCGAGCGTGATAA
>JAEZEK010000441.1 GCA_023417735.1 Pseudomonadota bacterium
GGGACGCCGCCGGCCGAAGGCCTCTGCCGCACCTGCCTCGCGCAGGTCCGTGCGCGTGGCGCGCGCTGCCCGGCATGCGGCAACCCCCGCCTCGTGCGGCATGCCGAGCTGTTCCGGCTGGCCGTCGCCCATGTCGACTGCGACGCCTTCTACGCCTCGATCGAGAAGCGCGACGACCCGACGCTCGCCGACCGGCCGGTGATCGTGGGCGGCGGGACGCGCGGCGTGGTCGCCACCGCCTGCTACATCGCCCGGACCTACGGCGTCCGTTCGGCGATGCCGATGTTCAAGGCGCGCACGCTCTGCCCCGCGGCCGTCGTCGTGAAGCCGAACATGGCGAAGTACGTCGCCGTCGCGCGGCAGATGCGGGACTTGATGGAATCGCTCACGCCGGCGGTCGAGCCGCTCTCCATCGACGAGGCGTTCCTGGACCTCGGCGGGACGGAGGCGGTCCACCGCGCCCCGCCCGCGGTCACCCTCGCCCGCTTCCAGGCGCGGGTCGAGGCCGAAATGGGGATCACCGTCTCGGTCGGCCTCAGCCACAACAAGTTCCTCGCGAAGATCGCCTCCGACCTCGACAAGCCGCGCGGCTTCTCCGTCCTCGGACGCGAAGAGACGCGAAGCTTCCTCGCCGCCCAGCCGGTCTCGGTGATCTGGGGCGTGGGCACGGCGATGCAGCGCAAGCTCGCCTCGGACGGCATCACCACCGTCGCCCATCTCCAGGGCCTCGATGAGGCCGTGCTCGCCCGGCGCTACGGCGCGACGGGGCTGAGGCTCGCCCGTCTCGCCCGCGGCGAGGATGCACGCGCCGTCGATCCGGTGAGCGTGACGAAGAGCGTGTCGAGCGAGACCACGTTCGACGTGGATCACGCGCGGCGCGAGGAGCTCGTGCCCGTGCTCCGGCAGCTGTCCGAGAAGGTGGCCCGCCGGATGAAGGAGAAGGGCCTCGCCGGCCGCACCGTCGTCCTCAAGCTCAAGACGACCGATTTCCGCCCGCGCACCCGCCAGCAGCGGCTCGCGGCGCCGACCAACCTCGCCGACGTCATCTACCGCGCCGGCCGGCTCCTGCTCGAGCGCGAGATCGACGGCACCCGGTTCCGCCTGATCGGCATCGGCGTCACGGATCTCGGCGGGGAGGCGGGCGAGGCGCTCGACATCGTCGACCCGCAGGCGGCGAAGCGGGGGCTCGCCGAGGCCGCGATGGATCGCCTGCGCGCGCGCTTCGGCGACGAGTCCCTGCGGCTCGGGGTGACCTTCATGTCCGCGCCGGAACGGCCCCGCAAGCGCTGAACCTCACTCGCATTTCGGCCTTTCGAGCGGCTCCAGCCGGTCGAGCGTCCCCGAAAGAGCATAGTCGCCGTAGTCCATGACGAGGTTCTGAGTCACGCCGTTCTCGAACAGGCGGAAGCTGATCTGGTAGGCCGGGGTTTCCTCGCCGAGTTCCTTCGCCTCCGCCTTCACGCCGGCATTGAAGTAGGCCACCGAGACGGGCCACGACCGCAGCCCCCGGGTGAGGCCGTCCTCGCTCGCGGTCGCCTGCGGGGGGCCGATGATCGCGGTCGCCGTATCGGCGCCGTCGTTCTCGCCGCCGCCTTCGTAGATCTCGGCGCTCAGGAACTGCTGCTCCTGGCGGGCGGCCGACAGGATCGCGTTGAGGTGCTGGCTCGGGAAGAGCGTTGCGGTGGCGAGCTTCACCGTCTTGCCCGGCGGGTTCTGGAGCTTCACCTCGATCTCCGGCCCGGTCCGGCTCGCGACGCCGTTCACGTCCTCGACCAGTTCCTGGTTGACGTAGGTCCGCGACAGGAAGCGGAACATGTCCCCCGTGCCCGTCTCGAAGGTGGAAACCCGGAAGTCGAGGAGCTTCTCGCTGCCCTCCGAATCGCCGAGCCGGACCACCAGGCGCTGGCTCATGGTGAAGCCCTCGCAGGCCGACCCGTTGATCTCGAACACCATGCGGCCGTCCGCCTCGGTGATGCCGGAGGCCTGCTTGGCGTGGTCGAGCCCGATCCGGTATACGGCGCGGTGCGGGACCGGCGCGTCGGGAAGCCGCGGCGCCGATTGCGGCCCCGCGGCGCCGAGGACGAGCACGAGCGGCAGGGCGGCAAGGCGAAGCATGCGATGCGAGGTCATGGCTGCATCTCCTTTCGGAACTGCGGCGAAAGCGCGGCGGCTGCCGAAATCAGGGAACCTCAACCGTCCCTCCAACGCCATTGATGGCGGGCAGTTTCCACTATTATTGTGCGCCCGGCATCAGGAGGATCGACATGGCTGAGACGATCGCCGACCGGCTCGGGCGGCTCGGTATCGCACTGCCGGCGCTCGCCGCCCCGGTCGCGAACTACCTGCCCTGGTCGCTCGAGGGCAACCTCCTGTTCGTCTCCGGGCAGTTGCCGCTCGCCGAGGGCAAGGTCGCGGTCCGGGGCAAGCTCGGAGGTTCGGTTTCGGTGGAGGACGGCAGGCGTGCCGCCCGCCTCTGCGCCATCAACATCCTCGCGCAGGCGCAAGCGGCCCTCGGCGATCTGGAGCGCGTGCGCGCAATCGTGCGGATCGGGGTCTTCGTCGCCTCGGCCCCGGAATTCGTCGAGCAGCACGTGGTCGCCAACGGCGCATCGGACCTGCTCGTCGAGGTGCTCGGCGATGCCGGCCGGCATGCCCGCGCCGCGGTCGGGATGTCGGCGCTGCCGCTCGACGCCGCGGTGGAAGTCGAGGCGGTCATCGCCGTCGCGCCATGAGGCGAGGCCGGCTGCGCTGGCTGACCGAACGGCCGATCGCCCATCGCGGCCTGCACGACCTCGCGGCGGGGCGGCCGGAGAACACCATCGCCGCCTTCCGCGCGGCGATCTCGCACGATTACGCGATCGAGTGCGACGTGCATCCGGCCGCCGACGGCACGCCGGTGGTCTTCCACGACGACGACCTCGAGCGCCTGACGGGGCGGCGCGGCAGCGTCCGGGATTGCGGGGTGGAGGAGCTCGCGCGCCTGCCCATCCTCGGTTCCTCCGAAACCGTTCCCACCCTGGACGCCCTCCTCGCCATGGTGCATGGCCGGGTGCCGCTCCTCGTCGAACTGAAGAGCGTCCCGGGACGCGACGCCGGTTTCGCTGCGGCGGTCGCGGAACGGCTGAAGCACTACGAAGGCCCCGTCGCCGCAATGTCTTTCGAGCCCGATCTGATCGCGGGCCTCCGCCGCGCCGCCCCGCTCCTGCCGCGCGGGCTCACCGCCGAAGGCGACTACCGGTCGGCGCTCCGCCACCTCCGCACCATCCTCGGCGGGCACGTCCACTTCGTCTCCTACGCCATCGACGACCTGCCCACCCCCGCGCCGCTCTTCGCCCGACGGGTCCTCGGCCTGCCGCTCGTCTCCTGGACGATCCGCGCGCCCGACCAGATGGAGAAGGCGCGCCGCTGGAGCGATCAGATCACCTTCGAAGGCTTCCGCCCCTGATCGTGCGCCCGCATGGCGGCTTGCTCGGCATCCGGCAGCACCTAACTTGCACCCGATGAGCACGCGCGAGATCGCAGGGCCGGACGTTTCCGTGAGCGTGATGTCCGGGATGAAGGACATTCCGCGCGCCGAATGGGATGCATGCGCCAATCCGGGCTGGGGCAGCGGCAGCGCAGACGCTCCGGCCCGACCGTACAACCCGTTCCTCTCCTGGGATTTCCTCGATGCCCTCGAGGAGGCCGGTTGCGTGTCGGCGCGCACCGGCTGGTCGCCGCGCCACCTCGCGCTGCGGGCCGGCGGCCGGATCGCCGCCGTGGCGCCCTGCTATGCGAAGTCCCATTCGCAGGGGGAGTACGTCTTCGACTATGGCTGGGCGGACGCCTTCGAACGCGCCGGCGGGCGGTACTATCCGAAGCTGCAGGTGAGCGTGCCGTTCACGCCTGTGCCCGGGCCGCGCCTTCTCGTGCGGGCCGGCGAGAATTGCGACGAGCGCCGTGCGCAGCTTGCCGCCGCCCTCGTCGAGCTGGTGCGCCGGAGCGACTTTTCCTCCGCCCACGTGACCTTCGTCACGGAAGCCGAATGGCGGCTCGCCGGATCGCTCGGCTTCCTCCAGCGCACCGACCAGCAGTTCCACTGGCAGGACGAGGGTTACGGCGATTTCGACGGCTTCCTCGACGCGCTCGCCTCCCGCAAGCGCAAGGCCTTGCGGAAGGAGCGGCGTGATGCCTTGGCCGACGGCGTCACGGTCGAATGGGTGACCGGCCGCGATCTCACCGAAGCGCACTGGGACGCGTTCTTCGCGTTCTACATGGACACCGGCTCGCGGAAATGGGGGCGCCCCTACCTCAACCGCCGCTTCTTCTCGTTGCTGGGCGAGCGCATGGCCGACCGCGTCCTCCTCGTGCTCGCGCGCCGCAACGGCCGCTACATCGCCGGCGCGCTCAATCTGGTCGGCTCCGACACGCTCTACGGCCGCTACTGGGGCTGCACCGAGGACCGTCCGTTCCTGCACTTCGAGCTCTGCTACTATCAGGCGATCGACTACGCGCTCGCCCATGGCCTCGCCCGCGTCGAGGCGGGCGCGCAGGGGGCCCACAAGCTCGCCCGCGGCTACCTGCCGTCCACAACCTGGTCCGCGCATTACATCGCCCATCCGGGCCTGAGGCGCGCCGTCGCGAACTACCTCGAGGAAGAGCGGCGCGAGGTGGCGCTGCACGGCCGCATCCTCGCCGAGCATGCCCCGTTCCGCCGAGGCGGGCGCCTTGACCCCGACGAGGCGAGCTGAAACCGTTCCATGGCCGACGGAGGGAGACGATGACGAGCAGCCCGGGTTACGACGAGGAGAACGTGTTCGCGAAGATCATGCGCGGGGAGCTTCCTGCGCATCGCGTCTACGAGGACGAGCACACGATCGCCATCATGGACATCATGCCGCGCGGCGGCGGCCACACGCTCGTCATCCCCAAGGCGCCGTCGCGCAACATCCTCGACATCGGCGCCCACGACCTCGCCAACCTCTTCCAGGCCGTCCAGCGGGTGGCGCGGGCGGTGGTGAAGGCCTTCGATGCGGACGGGGTGACCATCCAGCAGTTCAACGAGCCGGCCGGCGGGCAGGTGGTGTTCCACACCCATGTCCATGTCATCCCCCGCTTCGAGGGAGTCGGGCTGAAGCCGCACACCGGGCAGATGGCCGATGAGACCGTGCTGACGGAGCAGGCCGACCGGATCCGCGCGGTGCTGGGCGGGCTCGGCTAGACGATCGCCCGCGCAGCCGCTTCGGGCCGCTCGCCGTCCGCGGCACCCGCATGGGCCTCGGCCGCAAGGACGGGGCGGTGGATGGCGCGCCGGATGCAGACCGCGATATGGAGCGCGGCGACGGCGACCGCCGCGCCGGCAACCCCGTCGACGAGGTGGTGCCCGCCGTCGATCGGCGTCGTGAGGATGACGCCCGTGTTGAGCGCGAGCAGCGGCCAGAACAGGAACGGCCGGCCGCGGAAGGCGAGCGCGATCAGCACGGACAGCGTGACGTGGTAGGACGGGAAGGCGATCAGCCCCTTCGCGCCGTCGAGCGAGAGCACGGGGATCTCCAGCGCCCGCATCCGGAAGAACTCGTCCTTGTAGGCGAGGTCCACGATCGGCGCGCTGCGGGCGTAGAATTCCGGATCGGGCCGGAAATGGGCGAGCGCGCCCGCGCTCGGCAGGATCGCCGACACGAGGATCGCGATGAGCGCGCCGATCATGACGGCGAGCACCAGTTCCCGCGCCCGCTCCGTCATGCCGAGCACCGGGAGCAGGATCGCCGCCAGCGCGACCTGGGGCAGCGTCGAGATGTAGAGCAGCGACGAGACCCGCCCGAGCCATTCCCGCTCGTTGACGAAGGCGACGTAGGATTGCCAGTCGAACAGCATCAGCCGGTCGGCGGCCACCAGCGCGGCATCGATGAGCGGCCGGTCGGCGCCCGCTGCGAGATAGCTGAGCATCGCGGCGGCGGCGGTGAAGGCGGCGAGATGCGCAGTCTCGCGCATGAGATGGGCGACCGGCGGGTCCTTCCGCCACGTCATGTAGAACCAGCCGAGCGCCATCAGCACCGGCCACGCGATGATCACCTTCCAGGCGCTCGCCCAGTCGAAACGGAGCCCGAGCATCGCCATGCCGATGGCGTCGAGCGCCACCACCGACGCGACGATCGCCGTCTTGATCTGGTCTTCGCGATCCAAAACCCGACCTCCGGTTTCGCCGCAGCTTTACTCGGTGGCGCGTGAAGACGGGGTAAACCTCAGCCTGCGAGCATCCAGCCGGCGAGCAGCACGGCTTCGGCGGCCGCGACGCCGAGCGCGATGACGTTGCCGGCGAGCCGGAACGCCAGCCATCCGATCGCAGCGGCGGCAAGACGCAGCTCGACGGGCGCGCCGGCGAGCGCCCCGGACGGGAAGAGCAGCAACTGCCCGATCACGCCCGCCACCAGCCCGGTCGCCGTCGCCCGTACCCAGACGAGCGCCAGCGAATCGCCCGCCATCCGGGATCCCGCCAGGACCCCGATCCACCGCCAGACGTCGGTGGCGAGCCACCCGCCAAGGAGGATGAAGAGGAACGGCCACCAGGGCGCGTCGATCCCGTCGAAGGCCAGATTCATGTCGCCCGCCGCCGCGCCAGATGGGCGAGAAAGGCGAGCGTCCCGGCGAGCAGACCCGACCAGACCAGACCGAGCGGCACCTGATAATAGTGGAACACCGGTCCCGAAACGAGGCCGAACAGGAGCGCGAGACGCTCCGCCACGATCTTCGAGGCGGCCGTCATCGAGGTCAGGAAGTAGATCGGCGTGAGGAAGAACAGCGCCCCGGCGAGAAGCGGCGGCAGCTGGCCCGACAGATTGTAGCTGACCGCCGTGATGATCGTGTTCGCGACCGTCAGCGTGACGCCCATCCCCGCGAAATAGGGAACGCGCGCTTCTTCGGGCATCTCCGGCAGGCGGACGAGGGCGACCACCCACGACGTAACGGCGACGAAGTGCGAGAGCAGGAGAAGCTTCCAGCCCGCCGTACGCTCCGGCTGCATCAGGGGCACCCAGGCCGCCACCATCGGGGCGAAGCGGACGGAGGACAGCGTCACCGCGAGCGCCACGGCCGGCAGCGTCGCGCCGGCGGCGACGGCGCCCACCAGGATCACCTGGCCGGGCAGCGCCCACATCGACCAGGTGATGAACACCGACTGCAGGAGCGTCAGCCCGGATTCACGGCAGAGCGCCCCGAAGCCGATGAAGGACGACATCAGGATCAGCCCGGGCGTCGAGACGAGGACGCGCGCCCCGCGCAGGAACCAGCGCCGCGCGGGCACGTCGGAGAAGGGGTCGATGGCCATGGCAGACCTTTAGAC
>JAEZEK010000482.1 GCA_023417735.1 Pseudomonadota bacterium
GACCCGCTCTTCATCCTCTACACGTCGGGATCGACGGGGAAGCCGAAGGGCGTGCTGCACACCTCCGGCGGCTACCTGGTCTTCGCCTCGATGACGCACCAATACGTCTTCGACTACCATGACGGCGACGTCTACTGGTGCACCGCGGATGTCGGCTGGGTGACGGGGCACAGCTACATCGTCTACGGGCCGCTCGCCAACGGCGCGACCACGCTGATGTTCGAGGGCGTGCCGAACTATCCCTCCGCCTCGCGCTTCTGGGAGGTGATCGACAAGCACGGCGTCAACATCTTCTACACGGCGCCGACGGCGATCCGCGCGCTGATGGGGGCGGGCGATTCGCACGTGGAGAAGACGTCGCGCAAGAGCCTCCGCCTGCTCGGCTCGGTCGGCGAGCCGATCAACCCGGAAGCCTGGGAATGGTACCACCGCGTCGTCGGCGACGGGCGCTGCCCGGTGGTCGACACGTGGTGGCAGACCGAGACGGGCGGCATCATGATCACGCCGCTGCCCGGCGCGATCGCCCAGAAGCCGGGCTCGGCGACGCTGCCCTTCTTCGGCGTGCAGCCGGAGATCGTCGACGCGGAAGGGAACGTGCTGGAGGGCGCGACGAGCGGCAACCTCGTCATCGCCGATTCCTGGCCGGGCCAGATGCGCACCGTCTTCGGCGACCACGAGCGCTTCGTGCAGACCTATTTCTCCACCTATCTCGGCAAGTACTTCACCGGCGACGGCTGCCGGCGCGACGAGGACGGCTATTACTGGATCACCGGCCGCGTCGACGACGTCATCAACGTCTCCGGCCACCGCATGGGCACGGCCGAGGTGGAATCGGCGCTGGTGGCCCATCCGAAGGTCTCGGAAGCCGCCGTGGTCGGCTATCCGCACGACCTCAAGGGCCAGGGCATCTACTGCTACGTGACGCTGATGGCGGGCGAGGAGCCGAGCGAGGGGCTGCGCAAGGAGCTGCGCGACTGGGTTCGCTCCGAGATCGGCCCGATCGCCTCGCCCGACCTCATCCAGTTCGCGCCGGGCCTGCCGAAGACGCGCTCCGGCAAGATCATGCGCCGCATCCTCAGGAAGATCGCCGAGGACGACTTCTCCAATCTCGGCGACACCTCGACGCTCGCCGATCCCGGCGTTGTGGACAACCTCGTGGAGAACCGCCAGAACAAGCGGTGATCGCAAAACCGCAGCGCCTTGGTCGCGCTGCGGTTTCGCCGATCCGGGGCGTATCCTGCCGACCCTGTGGAGAAAGCGCGGCGGCGCCGTTCAGACCGCCTTCCGCTTCGGCCGCAGCACGTGGGCGTGCGCCGCGTCGTAGAGCGCGGAATCGCGGAAGTCGCTGTTGGCCAAGGCATGGCCGACGAAGACCAGCGCGGTGCGGGTGATCTTCGCCGCGCGCACCTTGTCGCGGATGTCGGCGAGCGTGCCGTGGATGAACGCCTCGTCCGGCCAGCCGACGCGATAGGCCACCACGACCGGGCAATCCGCGCCGTAGGTCGGGGCGAGCCGGCGCTCGATCTCCAGCAGGTTGCGGACGGAGAGATGGATGACGAGGAGCGCACGCGATTGCGCGAGCGTGGCGAGATCCTCGCCTTCGGGCATGGCCGAGGACTTCATGGCGGTGCGCGTCAGGATCACGGTCTGGCTCACCTCGGGGATGGTGAGCTCGCGGCCGAGCGCCGCCGCCGCGGCGGCGCAGGCCGGCACGCCCGGCGTGCCGGCGTAGGCGATGCCGGCCGCCTTGAGCCGGCGGATCTGCTCGGCGATCGCGCCGTAGAGCGAGGGGTCGCCGGAATGGACGCGCGCGACCTCCTTGCCCTCGGCGACCGCGACCTCCATCTGGGCGACGATCTCCTCGAGCGTCATCGGCGCGGTGTCGAGCACGCGCGCGCCGGGCGGCGCGGCGGCGACCACCTCGGCCGGGACGAGCGAGCCGGCATAGAGGCAGACCGGGCAGCGCTCGATGAGCCTGAGCCCGCGCACGGTGATGAGGTCCGGCGCGCCCGGCCCGGCACCGATGAAATGGACGATGCCGGTCATTCCGCGCTCCGCTTCCTTGCGTATCCCCGGGGCGTGTAGACGCGCTCCGCGCCGCCGACGGTGATCCTGCGCGAGGTCGACGCGCCTACGATCACCACGGTCAGCATGTCGACCCGCTCGGGGTCGAGCGCGGAGAGCATGGTCACTTCCACCGTCTCGCCCTCGCGCCCGAGGTTGCGGGCGACCACGACCGGCGTGTCGGGCGGGCGGTGCGCGAGCAGGATCGCCTTCGCGGCGGCGAGCTGCGTCCGCCGGCGGCGCGAGACGGGATTGTAGAAGGCGACGACGAAATCGGCTTCCGCGGCCGCCCTGACGCGGGCCTCGATCGCCTCCCATTCGGTGAGGAGGTCGGAGAGCGAGATGGCGCAGAAATCGTGGCCGAGCGGCGCGCCGATCCGCGCCGCCGCCGCCTGCATGGCCGAGATGCCCGGCGCGACCACGATCTCGGCGCGGCGCGCGCCGTCGGGCAGGCCCGCGCTATCCAGGCACTCGAAGACGAGCGTCGCAAGCGCGTAGATGCCCGGGTCGCCCGAGGAGACCAGCGCGACGGAGAGGCCTTCGCCGGCGAGCCGCAGGGCCGCGAGCACCCGCTCCTCCTCCGCCCCGAGCTCCGAGGAGAACCGCTCCGCCTTCGGGTTCAGCCCCCCGATCAGGGCGAGATAGAGGCGGTAGCCGACGATGGCGTCGGCCTCCTCGATCAGCCGCCGCGCCTCCGGCGTCAGCCAGCCGGGGCTGCCAGGCCCCATGCCGACGACGGCGAGCCGGCCGCGGGCGCGGCCGACTGCGCGCGGATCGAACGGTTCCGGCGCGGCCGCAACGGCGCAGGTCGCGCGCGCGCTCTTGCGC
>JAEZEK010000357.1 GCA_023417735.1 Pseudomonadota bacterium
AGCGCCTGCCGGTCGGCGAACGGGATCTGGTAGTAGTCCGGGTGGATTTCCGAGAAGGCGAGGAAGCCGTGGCGGTTGCCGCCGTACTCGACGAAGGCGGCCTGCAGCGATGGCTCGACCCGCGTTACCTTGGCGAGGTAGATGTTGCCGCGCAGCTGCTGCCGGTTGGCGGCCTCGAAATCGAATTCCTCGACCTTGTTGCCGCGCAGGACGACCACGCGGGTCTCCTCCGGATGCGCGGCATCGATGAGCATCTTGTTGGACATGTAAGGCTGACTCCGGATCCGCGCGGCCAAGCATCGGGCTTGCGCGATTGCGCGCGCGCCGCGCCGGATCGAATGATTGTGGAGCGCGAAAGGAAAGCTCCTGGGCCGGCGGCGATCCGGGACGTCGTGCTGCGCGCCGGCGGGCGGCGGTGCGCCGATCCCTCCTTCGCAGCGGCATGTCTCGATCGCCGGACGATCATCGGCCGACCTTTCGGGCAGGTTCGGGGCCGGGGCCCCGGATTATGCGGCCGTTGCCATTTGGGTGCATCGGCCCGTATTCACCCCGGGCCCGTTCCGACAGAACTCGGCTGGCATGGAAGCGTCGCGCCGCGCCGGTGGACGGCCTAGGAGGAATCCGTCGATCTCCTTTTATGAACGACGTGCCCGCATTGCAAGTGTGCGTATCGGCCTTGTCTCCGCCGCATAGCTGGGCGAACACTCGTTCGTCCAGTTAAGCGCCGACATGACCCGACTGCTCCTCCTCGTCATCCTCCTCGCCGCGTCGCCGGCCCGCTTCGCCGAAGCGGCGGTGGTCGCCGACCTGCGGCTCGTCGGCGACGCCGAGCGGACGCGGCTCGTCGTCGACGTCGACAGTGCGCCGGAATTCGGCCTGCTGCGCCTCGCCGACCCGTACCGGCTGATCGTCGACCTGCCCGACGTGAGCTTCTCGGGCGAGCCGAAGCCCGGCGAAGGGCGCGGGCTGGTGAGCGACTACCGCTACGGCCTGATCGAGGCCGGCAAGGGGCGTATCGTCCTCGACCTGACGGGGCCGGTGGAGATCGCCCGCAGCTTCGTGCTGCCTGCGGCGGGACCGCAGCCGGCGCGCCTCGTCGTCGACATCGTGCCGACCAGCGAGGCGACGTTCCGCGCCGCCGCGCGCCAGGATGCCGGGGCGGCCGAGGACGGTGCGGACGGCGCCCCCGTCGCGGCCCGGACGGATGCGGCGCGGGCCGGCCGCCCGGTGGTCGTCATCGACCCGGGCCACGGCGGCATCGATGCCGGGGCGACCGGCGAGAACGGGCTGCAGGAGAAGGAGATCACGCTCGCCTTCGCGCTGGAGGTGGCGCGCAGCCTGCGGGAGGGCAACCGCGTCGAGCCGGTGCTGACGCGAAGCAGCGACGAGTTCCTCTCGCTCTCGGAGCGGGTGGAGTTCGCCCGCGCCCACCAGGCCGGGCTCCTCGTCTCCATCCACGCCGACACGGTGCGGCAGGACTACGTGCGGGGTGCCACGGTCTACACGCTCTCCGACGACGCGTCCGATGCGCTCGCCGCCGCCGTCGCGGAACGGGAGAACCGCTCCGACATCCTGGCGGGGCTCGCCATCCAGGACCAGCCCGACGACGTGGCCAACATCCTGTTCGACCTCGCCCGGCGCGAGACCAAGAACCTCTCGGTCCGCTTCGCCAGGTCGCTGGTCGGCGAGCTCGAGACCTTCCTGCCGCTGAACAAGAGCCCGTGGCGGCGCGCCGCCTTCCGCGTGCTGAAGGCGCCCGACGTGCCGTCGGTGCTGCTCGAGCTCGGCTACCTCTCGAATCGCGACGACGAGGAGCTGCTGACCTCGGTCGAGTGGCGCCGGAAGGGCGCCGACCGGATCGCGCGCTCGATCGAGGCCTTCATGGCCGGGCCGGCCGTCTCGCAGCACTCCTCGCAGTGATGTGTGGTATAGTGATCACATTGCAGCGCCGGCGGTAAGGGTTTCCTCACCTGCCCAAGTTTCATCACAAAACTGCACGATGCCGGATCGGGTACCTTGGCCGGCGGCCGCCAAACGAGGCTAATTAGCTCATGCTTCTCAGATTCTTCGGCTACATCTTCGGCATCGGCGTGTTCCTGGTGCTGATCGTCGCCGTCGGGGTGGCCGTGGTCCTCCACAAGTACAACCAGGACCTCCCCGACTTCGACGTGCTGGCGAAGTATGAGCCCCCCGTCATGACCCGCATCCACGCCTCGGACGGGCAGCTGGTGGCGGAATATGCGCGCGAGCGGCGCCTCTACCTGCCGATCCAGGCGGTGCCGGACCTGATCAAGGCGGCGTTCCTGTCGGCCGAGGACAAGAACTTCTACGAGCATGGCGGGCTCGACCCGGAAGGCATCATCCGCGCGCTGGTGACGAACGTCCGCAATCGCGGCTCGGGCAGGCGTCCGGTCGGCGCCTCCACGATCACCCAGCAGGTCGCCAAGAACTTCCTGCTGACGAACGAGCTCAGCTACGAGCGCAAGATCAAGGAAGCGCTGCTCGCGCTGCGCATCGAGCAGGCCTATTCCAAGGACCGCATCTTCGAGCTCTACCTCAACGAGATCTATCTCGGGCTCGGCTCGTACGGCGTCGCCGCCGCCGCGCTCAACTATTTCGACAAGGCGGTCAACGAGCTCACCATCGCGGAGGCCGCCTATCTTGCCGCGCTGCCGAAGGCGCCGGAGAACTACAACCCGTTCCGCGACACCGACCGCGCGGTCGAGCGGCGGAACTGGGTGATCGACCGCCTCGTCGAGAACGGCTACATCCGCGCCTCCGACGGCGATGCCGCCAAGGCCGAGCCGCTCGAGGTCAATCCGCGGCCGCGCGGCGGCTACCTGTTTGCGTCCGAGTTCTTCGCCGAGGAGACGCGCCGCAACCTGATCGACATGTTCGGCGCCGAGAAGCTCTACGAGGGCGGGCTTTCGGTGCGGACCACGCTCGACCCGAAGCTGCAGCAGGTCGCGCGCGCTGCGCTGCATCACGGCCTGATGAAGTTCGACCAGGCGCGCGGCTTCCGCGGCCCGGTCAAGACCATCGACGTCAACGGCGACTGGGGAAAGGCGGTCGCGGAGATCCCCGCTTTGTTCGACGTGCCGGAATGGCGGCTGGCCGTGGTCCTCGCCGCCTCCGACGACGAGGCGGTGATCGGCCTGCAGCCGCGGCGGCTCGCCTCGGGCAAGCACTCCGAGGACCGCGACACCGCGACGATCCCGCTCGCCCAGATGAAGTGGGCGAAGAGCGGCCTCAAGAAGGTTTCCGCCGTCCTGAAGCCCGGCGACGTCGTCTATGTCGAGAAGGTGCCGGACAAGCCAAAGGTCTATGCGCTCCGCCAGCCGCCCGAGGTGCAGGGCTCGCTCGTCGCGATGGATCCCTATACCGGCCGGGTGCTCGCGCTGGTCGGCGGCTTCTCGTTCGCTGAGAGCGAGTTCAACCGCGCCACGCAGGCGGGGCGGCAGCCCGGCTCCTCGTTCAAGCCCTTCGTCTACGCCGCGGCGCTCGACAACGGCTACACCCCGTCCTCCGTCGTCCTCGACGCGCCGCTCGAGATCCAGGCGGGCCGGGAGGTCTGGCGGCCGGTCAATTACGGCGGGAAGTTCTACGGCCCGTCGACGCTCCGCCTCGGCATCGAGAAGTCGCGCAACGTCATGACGGTGCGGCTCGCCAAGGACATGGGCATGCCGCTCGTCGCCGAGTACGCGCAGCGCTTCGGCATCTACGACAAGCTCGGCCTCTACCTGCCGATGTCGCTCGGCGCCGGCGAGACGACCGTCATGCGCATGGTGACGGCCTATTCCGTCCTCGCCAATGGCGGCCGCAAGATCGACCCGACGCTGATCGACCGGATCCAGGACCGCTTCGGCAAGACCATCTACCAGCACGACCAGCGCGTCTGCGAGGGCTGCGAGGCCGACGCCTGGAAGAGCCAGGCCGAGCCGGACCTCGTGGACAATCGCGAGCAGGTGCTCGACCCGATGACGGCGTACCAGATCACCTCCATGATGGAGGGCGTGGTCCAGCGCGGCACGGCGACCGTCGTGCGCGAGGTCGGCAAGCCGATCGCCGGCAAGACGGGCACCACCAACGAGGAGAAGGACGCCTGGTTCGTCGGCTACTCGCCGGATCTCGTGGTCGGCGTCTTCATCGGCTACGACAAGCCGCGGCCGATGGGGAAGGGCCAGACCGGCGGCGTGCTCGCCGCGCCGGTCTTCACGGAGTTCATGAAGGTCGCGCTCGCGGACCAGCCGGCCAAGCCGTTCCAGGTGCCCCCCGGCATCAACCTCATCCCGATCGACGCGCGCACCGGCCTGCAGACGGCAGGGACCGGCGGCGGCGTGATCCTGGAGGCGTTCAAGCCCGGCACGTCGCCGCCGTCGAGCTACTCGATCATCGGCTACCAGGACTCCATGGGCCGGCCGCTCACCGTCTCGCCGGAGGCGGACAAGGCGGTTGCCACGGGCACTGGCGGCCTCTACTGATCGCCACCAGATTCCGAGGGGCGCGGACATCGTC
>JAEZEK010000038.1 GCA_023417735.1 Pseudomonadota bacterium
GGCCGGCCGAAACCGCCGCCCGGGCGAGGAGATGCGTCGAGACCGGCGCCGTCAGGAGGAGGAAGCCCACGCCCGCCAGTGCCCGCGTCGCAACGCCGAACTGCATGGCATCCACGGCAAGCGCGATGAGTATGATGCCCGAGCCGATCGTGCCCGCCTTACTCGCCGCGTGCATGCGCGTGTAGAGGTCCGGGAAGCGGACCATGCCGACAGCGCCGACGAGCGCGAAGCCGGCGCCGATCACGATCAGGAGCCCGGCGACGACCGTGAAGAAAGCCTCGATCATCGCGTCTCCTCCTGTTCGGCCTGCTCCTCGTCCCCCTCGCGGCGGACCGAATAGAAGCGTGCGAGCGCCACGGTCGCCAGGAACCCGACGAGACCGACGGCGATGGCCACGTCGACGTAGAGATAGAACCCGGTCTTCACGCCGATGACGCCGATGAAGCCGACCCCGAGCGTCGTCACCAGGTCGAGGGCGAGGATGCGGTCGGCGAGGCTCGGGCCGGCGACCAGCCGCACCACCAACAGCGCGTAGGAGATCGCGATCAGGACCAGCGCGAAATCGACGCACAGATCGAGGAAGTCGGCAGCCGTCACCGCATGGCCTCCATGATCCGCCGCTCGAAGCTGTGGGCGATGTCCCGCTTCAACGCCTCCGGATCGGGCACGTCGACGGCGTGGATGAAGAGGTAGCGCCGGTCGGCAGAGACGTCGACGGAGAGCGTGCCCGGGGTGAGCGTGATGAGGTTGGCGAGGAGCGTGATCTCGAAATCGCGATCGACACGGAGCGGATAGGCGATGATGCCCGGATGCAGCGGCATGCGCGGCTGCACCACGAGCCACGCCACCCGCAGCGCGGATTTCACCAGTTCGTACAGGAAGACGAGAAGCAGGCCGACCACCCGCCGTGTCCTCCCGAAATAGACCCGGGTCCCGACCTGATCGCGGATGAGCCAGAGGCCCAGGGCCGCGAGCACGAAGCCCAGGACGAGATTGGCCAGGCTGAAGTCGGCCGTAACCGCCGCCCACACGAAGGCGAGCAGCAGGTTGACCGGGAAGAGGACGCTCATGGTGACCCCCCGAAGACCGACCGGACATAAGCGGACGGATCGAGCAGCGCCAACGCGGACGCGTCGGCGAGCGTCATGAGCGTATCAGGCCAGAGCCCGATCAGCACGGCCAGGGCGGCCAGGAAGGCCATCGGGGCGAGGAGCCAAACGGTCTCGCCGGCAGGTAGCCTCGCCAGAGCCGCCTCGTCCGAGGTGCCGTCCGGCATCCCGAGCGGCCCGCCGCGCCAGAAGGAGAGCGCAAAGGCGCGTCCGCCCGCGATCGTCGTCAGGAACCCGGACAGGAGCACCGATGCCGCCAGAATCCATCTGCCCTGCTCCAGGGCAGCCTCGGTGATGAGGACCTTCGGCCAGAACCCGGAGAACGGCGGAAGGCCGGCGATCGCGAAGACTAGGACGAGGAAGACCGCGGACAGCCACGGCGCACGGGCATAGATCCCGCCGAGCGCGCGGCTGTCGAAGGAGCGGCCAACCCGACCGGCGAGACCGACCCCCAGATAGAGAGCCGCGCTCACGATCATGGAGTGGACGGCGTAGAAGGTCGCCCCGGCGAGCGCGAGCTGCGTTCCGAGCGCGAGGCCCGCGATCATGGCGCCGATGCCGGTGATCACGAAGTAGCCGAGCATCCGCCTCAGGTCCGACTGGGCGACCGCGCCGAGGCCTGCGATCAGCATCGTCGCGATCGCCACGGCGGCCAGCACGTCGGCATAGATCGACCGCTGTTCCGGCATCAGCATCACGATCACGCGCAGCAGCGCATAGACCCCGACCTTGGTCAGGAGGCCCGCGAAGAGAGCGGCGACCGAGATCATCGGCGTGTGATAGGACGCGGGCAGCCAGAAGTTCACGGGAAACGCCGCAGCCTTCATGGCGAAGGCCAGGATGAATAGCGCGGCGATCGTGTTGATCGGGGCGATGTCGCCCATCTCGCGCAGCCGGCCGGCGATGTCGGCCATGTTGAGCGTCCCGGTGAGGCCGTAGAGGTAGCCGACCGCGATCAGGAACAGCGTCGTCGCGAGGAGATTGAGGATCGCATAGCGGATCGCGCCGTCGAGCTGCTCGCGGCCGTTTCCGAGGACGATCAGCCCGAACGACGCGATGAGCAGGACCTCGAACCAGACGTAGAGGTTGAAGACGTCGCCGGTCAGGAACGCGCCGGAGACGCCCGCCATCATCAAAACGAGGCAGGGATAGAAGCCGAACCGGCGCAGCCCCGAGGGCACGTCCCGCACCCCGTATACGGCCACCGCGAGCGCTACCACCGAGGCGGTCAGGGAAAGCGTCGCACCTAGTACGTCGGCGCTGAACGAGATGCCGAACGGCGGCAGCCACCGCCCCATCGTCATCGTCAGCGGTCCCTCCGCCGCGACCCGCACCAACAGGAGCGAATTGCTCAGGACGAGGACCGCCATGGCAGCGATTGCGATGATCGGCTGCAGGCGCGGGAACGACCTGAGCATCACCAGGACGCTGCCGGCCAGGATGGTGACGACGACCGGAGCGACGACCAGCCAGTCCGCCGCCGGCGTCGCCGCCGTCACCATCGCACGCGCGATATCCACTCCGGGAGCCACGGCCAAGTCAGTACCCCTCCGGAGCGGTCGGGCCGCCGGGCGGCTCGGCCGCATCGAGTTCCGGCGTCCGGTCGGAGCCGACGGCCTGATAGGTCCGGAAAACCAGGACGAGCACGAAGGCGAAGAGCGAGAACGAGATCACGATGGCGGTCAGGATCAGGGCCTGCGGCAGCGGATTTGCGACGACGCCTTCCGGCACCATCGCGTCGATCGCGATCACCGGCGGCACCTCGCGGATGATTCGCCCGGCCGTGAAGATCAGGAGGTTGACGGCGTTCGAAAGGATCACCAGCCCCAGCAGGATGCGGATGAGCGAGGTCGACAGCAGAAGATAGATGCTCGCGCCGAACAGGAAGCCGACGAGCACGGCAAGCGGTGCCTCCATCAGCGCTCCCTTTCCTCGAGCGTGAGCCCGATGGCGCTGATCGCCCCGACCACCACGAAATAGACGCCGATGTCGAACAGGACGGGCGTCGCGATCGGCAGTTCCGTCTCGCCGACATGCGGGGTCCACCACAGCCCGGTGAGATAGGGCACGCCGGCGATCAGCGACGGCAGGCCGGCGAGAGCTCCAAGGAAGAGCCCGAATGCCGACAGTGCCATCGGCGAGAAGACGAGCGCCCGGCGCACCGCCGTCACGCCGCAGGCGATGCCGTAGATCGAAAGTGCGGATGCGGCGATCAGGCCGCCGATGAAGCCGCCGCCCGGCTCGTTGTGTCCGCGCAGCAGCACGAAGATCGAGAACAGGATCATCAGCGCGGTCAGGAACGGCGCGATCGTCCGGAAGATGACGGTCCTCATGCGGGGCCCTCTTCGTCGCGGCGGCTCCAGGCGGCGCGGACGCGGAGGAGCGCCAGGATGGAGAGGCCGGCGATCATGACCACGCTGATCTCGCCGAGCGTGTCGAGCCCGCGGAAGTCGACGATGATGACGTTCACGATGTTGCGGCCGTGCGCGATCGTGCGCGCGTTCTCCGCGAAGAAATCCGACAGGCGCGCATCGAAGGGCGACGCCGTGACGGCGAGGAGGGCCAGACCGAAACCGATCCCGCAGGCGGTCGCGATGCTGGCATCCTTCGCGAACTCGAAGGCGGAGCGGTGGTCGGACGGGCTCAGCGACAGGCGCGTCATCGCAAGGGTGATGATGACGACGGACAGGGTCTCGACCATGAACTGCGTGAAGGAGAGGTCCGGCGCGCCGTAGAGCATGAAGAGCACGGCGACCGCGAAGCCCTGGACGCCGAGCGACACGATGGCGGTGAGGCGGCGCTTCGTGGCGAGGACGACGGCGACCCCGGCGACGGCGAGCGCGATCATCGACGCTTCCGGCAGCGAGGGCATCGTCACCGCAGGCCAGCCGGGCCATTCGTCGAAGACGGCCATCGGTACGAGAAGCGCGAGCGCGGTCGCGGCCATCGTCACGAAGATGTAGGTTTCGAGGTTCCCGGTCTGGACGTTCCGGGTGACGCCCGTGGCGAACCGGGTCAGCCCCGCGATGAACTGGTCGAAGCCGCGGTCGGGTCCCCACCCGATGGCCGCGAGGAGCCGCGCCATCGCCGCACGGGCATGGGCGATGCGCCACAGCACCAGCACCCCGATCGCCACCGTCACAAGCGACAGCGCGAGCGCCAGATTGAAGTGAATGGCGGCCGATACGGCCGCCTCCGACCGGCTGCCCGCAACCGCGTAGACCGTCGGCAGGACGAGGTTCCGGCCCGTCCAGGCGCCGAAGAGGATCGCAGCGATGCCCGCAAGCGCGAGCACGAGCGGCCCGATCCAGAGCCCGACCGGCCCCTCGTGGACATGGGCGTTCGGCGCGCGGCGCCGCCCGAAGAAGGGCAGCAGCGCGACCGCGAAGCCCGCGGCGAACATCAGCCCGTTGCCGACGACCGCCACGAACAGCGCGACGAAGGCAAGCCCGGAGCCGTGCAGCAGGCCCTCGTACATCGCCTCCTTGCCGAAGAAGCCGATCGTGAGCGGCAGGCCGCCCATCGAGATCGCGGCGCCGAGCGCGGCGGCGAGCGTGATCGGCATCTCGCGCGCAAGCCCGCCGAGCTTCGTGACGTCGCGCGTGCCCGCCTCGTGGTCGATCCCGCCCACGACCATGAAGAGCGCGCCCTTGAAGAGGGAATGCGCGAGCAGGTAGGTCGCCGCCCCCAGGATCGCGCCGTCGAGGCTCGTCCCCGTGAGCATGACGAGGAGGCCGAGCGAGGCCATCGTGGTGTAGGCGAGCAGCATCTTGAGGTCGGTCTGCCGGACCGCCAGGAGGGCGCCGGCGACCAGTGTCGCGCCGCCGAAGATCGGCAGGATGGTGGTCCAGGCCGCCGTGTCGCCGAGTACCGGCTGAAACCGCATCAGGAGATAGACGCCCGCCTTCACCATGGTCGCCGAATGCAGGTAGGCGGAGACGGGCGTCGGCGCCTCCATCGCGTTCGGCAGCCAGAAATGGAACGGGAACTGCGCCGACTTGGTGAAGGCGCCGCCGAGCACCAGGATCAGGATGGCGAGGTAGTACGCGTTGCCGCGGAGGGCGTCGCCGGCTGCGAGCGCCCCCGACATCGAGGTGATCCCCGTCGTCGCCATGATCAGGAGGAGGCCCGCGAGGAGCGCCAGCCCGCCGCCGCCGGTGACGACCAGCGCCTGCAGCGCCGCACGCCGCGCCGCGATCCGGTTGTGATCGAACCCGATCAGCAGGAAGGAGCTGATCGAGGTCATCTCCCAGAACACGAAGAGCGTCAGGAACCCGTCGGCCAGGACGAGGCCGAGCATCGAGCCCATGAAGAGCAGGATGAAGCCGAAGAAGCGGCCCTGTTGCGGATGCCCTTTGAGATAGGCGCCGGAATAGATGACGATGAACGTCCCGATGCCGGTGATGAGGAGCGCGAAGAGCAGGCTCAGGCCGTCGATGCGGAACGAGAAGTCGATGCCGAAGCGCTCCGACCAGGTGAGCGCGCCGGTGAGCACCTGGTCCGCGCTGACCGCTGGCAGAAGCCTTGCGAAATGCAGGAACATCGCCGCCGGAGCGATGGCGAGCACCCAGCCGGCCGACGCGCCGAACACCCGCTTCGCCGCCGGCGCGAGGAGCGCCGCCACGAACGGTGCGAGCATGGCGAGAAAGGTCCAGTCAGGCGATACGGCGGGCATCCGGATGCAAAGGGCGGCAGGACTTGGGCGACCCGACATAAACGGCGCTTTCGCGGCGGGCAACCGCCGAGCCGTCGAAACATTCCGGGAGCAACTCGGCTCCCGCCCGTCACTCCGCTCCCCGCGACATCGTCCGTGCCCGGACCCGGCCCGGCCGGTCTCGCGCCAGGTGACCGGCGGCACGGCGGGCACGCTTGCTCGTGGGCGCGTTTCCTCCTACCTCGGCTGCCATGCCAGAGCCCCTCGTCCCGCCGAATGCCGAGAAGCGTCCCGTAACCTTCACCCGCCACGGTCACGTCCGCACCGACGAATACGCGTGGCTGCGGGCGGACAACTGGCAGGAGGTGATGCGCAATCCGTCCGCGCTCGATCCGGAGATCCGGGCGTATCTGGAGGAGGAGAACGCCTACTTCGCAGCCCAGATGGCCGATACGGACCCGCTCCAGGAGACGCTCTTCAGGGAGATGCGCGGCCGCATCAAGGAGGACGATTGGACCGTTCCCGCGCCGGACGGCCCCTATGCCTATGCCACGCGCTACATCGAGGGAGGGCAGCACCAGCTCTTCGTGCGCACGCCGCGGGACGGCGGCCCGGAGGAGGTTCTGCTGGACGGCAACGCCCTCGCGGAAGGCCGCGCCTACTTCCGGATCGGCGGTGTCTCGCATTCGCCCGACCACACGAAGCTCGCATGGGCGCACGACGATGCCGGGTCGGAGTTCTACCTGCTGTCGGTGCGCGACCTCGCCACCGGCCACGATCTCGCCGACCAGATCGCCGACACCAGCGGCGGGGCGGTTTGGTCCGCCGACGGGGGCCACCTGTTCTATGTCCGGCTCGACGCCAACCACCGGCCGTCCCGGGTCTACCGGCATCGGCTCGGCACGCCGGCCTCCGACGACGTCCTCGTCTACGAGGAGGCGGATCCGGGATTCGTCGTCGGGCTCCGCAAGACGCAGTCCCGGCGCTTCATCGTCATCCATGCACACGACCACGAAACCGGCGAGGCGCGCCTGATCCCCGCCGACGCTCCCGAGGCCGAGCCGGTGCTCGTCGCGCCGCGCGAGCGCGGCGTCGAGTACAGCGTCGACGAGGGGAACGGCACCCTGTTCATCCTGACCAACCTTGACGCCAAGGATTTCAGGATCGTCACCGCCCCGGTCGAGAGCCCCGGCCGCGAATCATGGACGGACCTCGTGCCGCACGAGCCGGGCCGGCTCATCCTCGGCCACGACGTGCTGGCGCGCCACCTCGTCCGCCTGGAGCGGGTGGAAGGCCTGCCGCGCATCGTCGTGCGGCGTCTCGCGGACGGCGCGGAGCATGCGATCGGGTTCGACGAGCAGGCCTATTCGCTCGGCCTGATGGGCGGCTACGAGTTCGACACCGACTGGCTGCGCTTCACCTATTCCTCGATGGCGACCCCGGCGCGGGTCTTCGACTACCAGATGGAGACGCGGGAGCGCGTGCTCCGGAAGGAGCAGGAGGTGCCGTCCGGCCACGATCCGTCGCTCTACGTGACGCGGCGGATCCTCGCGCCGGCCGCAGACGGCGAGCTCGTGCCGATCTCGCTCCTCTACCGGAAGGAGACGCCGCTCGACGGCAGCGCGCCCTGCCTGCTCTACGGCTACGGCGCCTACGGCATCGTGATCCCCGCCGCGTTCTCCGTCTCCCGCCTTTCGCTGGTGGACCGCGGATTCGTCTATGCCGTCGCCCACATCCGCGGCGGCAAGGACAAGGGCTACGCCTGGTACGAATCCGGCAAGCGCGCGCGCAAGGCCAACAGCTTCAGCGACTACATTGCAGCGGCCGAGCACCTCGTCGCGGAGAAGATCACCTCGCGCGGCCGGATTGTCGCGCAGGGCGGCTCGGCAGGCGGCATGCTGATGGGGGCGGTCGCGAACATGGCCGGCGATCTGTTCGCCGGCGTGATCGCCGTCGTGCCGTTCGTCGACGTGCTCAACACCATGCTCGACGAGACGCTGCCGCTCACGCCGCCGGAATGGCCCGAATGGGGCAATCCGGCGGAGAGCGCCGAGGACTACCACGCCATCCTCGCCTATTCGCCCTACGACAATGTCGAGGCGAAGGCCTATCCGCCGCTCCTCGTCATGGCGGGGCTCACGGATCCCCGCGTCACCTACTGGGAGCCGGCGAAATGGGTGGCGCGACTTCGAGCGCTGAAGACGGACGACAACCTGCTTCTGCTGCGGACCAACATGGAGGCCGGTCACGCCGGTGCGGCAGGCCGCTTCGACGCGCTGAAGGAGACGGCGATCGAGATGGCTTTCGCACTGAAGGTGACGGGCAAGATTTGATCGCGCGCACGCGCCGGTGGCAGGGGCCGCCGCCCGGTCGGGCTGGACGGCTTGCCGGTCAGCGCTCGCTGAAGGGCACGCCGCCCTTGGCCTTGTCCGTCTTGGGCGTCTCGATGATCGAGACCGTCACGTTGTCCGGCTGGACCGAGAAGTTCTTCGCGACAGCGTCCGTGATGTCCTTCATGAGCGCCTTCTTCTGCTCGGCGCTGCGGCCCGCTACGGCGTAGACGACGACTTCCGGCATTTCTTCCCCCCTGCTCGTTCCCGGCGCCCAGCCCACCGGCGGCGCGCGCCCCCCCTTAGGGGCTGCGCTTTCGCCCGGCAAGTGCGCCCGGCCCTCATCCACGGTTGCCCGGCGAAGCAACTCCGCTAAAAGGACCGCGGGAACGCCGTCACGCCGCTCACGTTCCACCCGCGGCTTCACATGAGGAGACGAACATGGCCTTCACGCTCCCCGACCTCCCCTACGCTTACGACGCGCTCCAGCCGCACATGTCGGCCGAGACGCTCGAGTATCATCACGACAAGCACCACAAGGCTTATCTCGATGCCATGACGCCGATGATCCAAGGCACGGAATACGAGTCCATGGACATCGAGGGCATCGTGAAGAAGAGTTATTCGGAGAACCCGAAGCTCTTCAACCAGGCCGGCCAGTTCTACAATCACGTCCATTTCTGGAAGTGGATGAAGCCGAACGGCGGCGGCCGCAGCCTTCCCGGAGCGCTCGAGAACCAGATCACGTCGGACCTCGGCTCCTTCGACGAGTTCCGCACCAAGTTCATCGATGCCGGCAAGACGCAGTTCGGCTCGGGCTGGGCCTGGCTTGCCATGAAGGGCGGGAAGCTCGTCGTCATGAACACGCCGAACGGCGAGAACCCGCTCGTGCATGGCGGCGTGCCGCTGCTCGGCGTCGACGTGTGGGAGCACTCCTACTACATCGACTACCGCAATCTCCGGCCGAAGTACCTCGAGACCTGGTTCGACAACCTGGTCAATTGGGATTACGTCGCCGAGCTCTATGAGAAGGCGCGCTGAGTATCGGCGACCAGTTCTCGATACGGGGCCCCGGTCGCAACGCCCGGGGCCTTTCTTGTTCCAGCAGGACGGCCGACGGACTCCGCGCTGGCCCGCGGCCTACTGGAAGGCGACGCCGGTCCGGCAGCCGAGCTTCTTGAACAGGAAGGCCGCGGGGCAGAACCCCGTGAAGGAGGCCTGGAAGAGGTTCACGCCGACGAAGGCGGTCAGCAGGTACCAGTAAGGCGAGACGTAGAAGCCGAGCGCAAGCGATCCGAGGATCATGATCCCGGCGAACATCATCACGGCACGATCGATCGTCATGGCGGGTCCTCCGCTGCAAGTGTCGGCTCACCCATGCACCACGGCAGGGCCGCGCGCGTTGATCGAGATCAACCCGGCAGGCCGGCGGAGCTTCGCGCGGGCCAGGAGGGTGGCGAGAAGAAGAGCGACGAGAGCGTCGGCGCGTTCATCCGCCGCGAAGATCACGGTCTGCGCGCCCGTGCATGGACCGGAAACACAGTGTTCAGCGCCGCTCAACCAGTTGTCATTTCATCGTGAACAGCTGCGGCCCTTCAACTCCTCTTCCGGATGTGCCCCACTGGCCCCCCGCATGGAGGATTCGCATGAACCGCACCGTCCTGTTTGCCGCTGCCGCCGCGACGTTCGCGCTCTCGGCCTCTGCCATCGCCCTCGAGGACCCGATCGAGACCCGGAAGATCCTGATGGACGCGAACGGAGCTGCCTCCGCGCTCGGCGGCGGCATGATGAAGGGGGAGATCCCGTTCAACCCGGTTGCGGCCCGCGCCGTGCTGCAGACGAACTACTCGGTGGCCGTCGCGTTCGGTGACTATTTCCCGGAAGGAAGCGAGATGGGCGACACCAAGGCCGACCCGAAGATCTGGACTGACGCGGAGGGCTTCGCCGCGGCGCTCGAGAAGTTCCGCAGCGATTCGCAGGCCGCGCTCGCCGCCGTGCCGGAGGAGGTGGCCGGCTACACGCAGGAGCAGTTCCAGGCCGCGTTCGGCCAAGTCGCCCAGAACTGCAGGGGCTGCCACGAGCAGTACCGGATCAGCAACTGAGCCGGCCATGAGGCGCGCGGCGGCCGTCGTTCTCGTCCTCGTGCTGGCGGCGGCCGCTGCCGGCTGGTTTCTGACGGCGGCCGATCCCCTCACGGCCGCGGACCTCCCGCGTCACGAGCCCGACGTCGCGAACGGCGAGCGCATGTTCTACGCCGGCGGCTGCACATCCTGCCACGCGGCGCCGGGCGCAAGGGGCGAGGACAAGCTGCACCTCGCCGGCGGGCTGGGCCTCACGAGCCCGTTCGGCACCTTCCGGGTACCGAACATCTCACCCGATCCGGAATCCGGCATCGGCGGCTGGTCCGATCTCGATTTCGTCAATGCGGTGATGCGTGGCGTGTCGCCGGACGGCGGGCACTATTATCCGTCCTTCCCCTATCCGTCCTATGCGCGGATGCGGATTGAAGACGTCCTCGACGTGAAGGCCTTCATCGATACGCTTCCGGCGGTCCGGAGCACCGTGGCCGGCCACGACCTCGCCTTTCCCTACAGCATCCGGCGCGGCGTCGGCGTGTGGAAGCGCCTCAACATGCATCCCGGGCCGGTGGTGGCGCTTGCGGGCGCCGATCCCGAGATCGCGCGCGGACAGTACCTCGTCGAGGGGCCGGGCCATTGCGGCGAGTGCCACACGCCCCGCGACGCGCTGGGCGGCGCAAGGCTGCAGCAATGGCTCGCCGGCGCGCCCAACCCGGAGGGCCGCGGCACCATCCCGAACATCACGCCCCATGCCGACGGCATCGCGCGCTGGTCGACCGGCGACATCGCGTATTCGCTGGAAACCGGGTTCAAGCCGGATTTCGACTCGTTCGGCGGCTCGATGGTCGCCGTGCAGGACAACATGGCGAAACTGCCGGCGGAAGACCGCGCCGCGATCGCAGCTTATCTGAAGGCCGTACCGCCACTGCCGAATGCCGTCACTTCACAGGCCCGTACGGGCGCCGAAACCGGCGGCTGATCCTCACTTGTGCCGGCCGGGGAGCCCTTGCCGGCAGGAGGTCACGACGATCGGCCCGAGCGCGTAGGTGACGGAGCGCTGCTGCCAGACGCGGCACGCCGCTTCGCTGGCGAAGCAGCCCTCGGCGGAATAGGCGCGGTGGCGGTCGTTGGCCGTGTTCAGATATTTCCCCGCGTAACGGCCGTACCAGACCGCGCCCGGCCCGATCCGTGCAGCGAGTGCCGCGCAGTCCGCGGCCTGAGGCTCGACGCGCGGCTCGTACCGGAAGAGATCGCCCACGAGATCCGCCTGCGCGGCCGACGTGGCCAGCACGAGAGCGACTGCCGCAAGTCCCGTCCCACCACGCATCGTCCC
>JAEZEK010000126.1 GCA_023417735.1 Pseudomonadota bacterium
GTGGACGAACTCGCCGCGCTGCCGGTCGCGCGCGTCGTGCCCGGTCATGGCCCGGCCTCCGCCCCGTGGCCGGACGCGCTCGACGACGAACGCCGCTATTTCGAGGCAGTGGCGCGCGACGTGCGCGCGGCGATCGCGGCGGGCGCCACGCTGCAATCCACGACCGGGGCCGTGGCCGGGGAGGAACGCGGGCGCTGGGATCTGTTCGGCGAGTTCCACGCCCGCAACGTCACCGCCGCCTTCGCCGAGCTCGAGTGGGAGTGAGGCGGCGCGCATCGCGCGTTTCCCGGGAGCCGCCGGCTGCGCTATAATGATCTCTAAGGGCCCAACCGGCACGGAGGTGGCCATGACCATCAAGGCATCGTTCATCGGCTTGGCACTGACGCTTGCGCTCACGGCCACCGCATCGGCGCAGCCCGCGCCGCGGCAGGACCCCTGGCCGGGGCTCGTCGTCGACGTCTTCGACGGACGGCCGATCGAGACCGAAACGGGGCTCGTGCGCCTCGATGCGCCGACGCGGGCCGAGGATGCCGCCATCGTGCCGATCACGATCCGGTCCGAGGCGACGGCGCCGGACGGCACGCCCATCCGGCGCATCACGCTCGTGATCGACGAGAACCCCGCCCCGGTGGCGGCCGTGTTCGAGCTCGGCGCCGAGGCCGGCGTGACGCAAATCGCGACCCGGGTGCGGGTCAACACGTACAGCAACGTCCACGCCGTCGCCGAGGACGAGAAGGGCCGCCTCTACATGGACGCCGCTTTCGTGAAGGCCTCCGGCGGGTGCTCGGCGCCGGCGCTCAAGGATGCCGACCAGGCGCTCGCCAGCATGGGCGAGATGCGGTTCCGGATGTTCGAGCCGGCCGCGCAGAACCTTTCGACCGGCGCACAGGACGCCCAGGTCATGGTGCGGCACCCCAATTATTCGGGGCTGCAGATGGACCAGGTGACGCGGCACTACATCCCCGCCCATTTCATCCAGTCGCTGGTCGTGAAGCAGGGCGATGCGCCGATCCTCGCCGTGGAAGGCGGCATCTCGCTCAGCGAGGACCCGAACGTCCGCTTCACCTATCGCAGCAACGGCGAGGACATCACCGTCGAGGCGACGGACACGGAGGGCAAGGTCTTCCGCAGCTCCTGGCCGCAGGAGATGCGCCGCGCGTCGTGAGGCGCGGCGCCCGGGCGGCGCTCAGTAGAAGCAGCGCACCTCCGCCTCCGCCTGCGCCCGCCGAAGGTCGCTGATCGCGGCCTTGGCCGGGGCGCTCGTCCTGAAGATGACGCCCTTCTCGCCCGCGACCTGGCCCATGCTCAGGAACGTGCTGGCGCTCTCGTAGCGCTCGTAGGGCAGGAGCGACGCGATGACGTCGATCGAGCACGAGCAGTTCTTCAGGATCGCGGGCGATTCCCCGTTCGCCTTCACGCAGGCGAAGACGTAATCGGCGACCGCCTCGGTCGGGTAGTCGTTCGCGGCGCGGGCGGGCTGCCAGCCCGCGGCGGCGACGAGTGCGGCTGCGCAGAGTGCCGACAGCGCGCTACGGGAAACCGGGATTGTCCGCATGGCCTGCTCCGATCACGATCCTCGACAAGTGCGTATCGCCTCAGCCGGTGTCAACCACGGCCACGAGCCGCGCCACGCGAGCCTCATCCCGCCCGTTCCAGCGCGGGGCCGCTGCCGACCCGCATCCCGCGCTGGGGATTGTAGCCCCACACGGAGAGCGTGAGGAAGACGAGCAGGGTCCCGCAGACGATCGCGGCCGCCGTCCAGTTGACCTCGCCGTAGAGTGCGAACCGGATGAGCTCCACGGCATGGGTGAACGGGTTCAGCTCGCACAGCCAGTAGAGGATCACGCTCGATTCCCGCATGCGCCAGAGCGGATAGAGCGCCGAGGACAGGAAGAAGGCGGGAAAGATCACGAAGTTCATGACGCCGGCGAAATTCTCCAGCTGGCGCACCGTCGACGAGATGAACATGCCGATCGCGCCGAGCATGAGGCCGGTCAGCACGAGCGCAGGCAAGACGAGGGCATACCCGACGAGCGGGAACTCGATGCCGAGCAGCCGCGCGATCAGCAGGAACGCGTAGACCTGCAGGATGGAGACGATCACGCCCCCGCACAGTTTCGCGAACAGCAGGAACCAGCGCGGCAAAGGCGTCGTCAGCAGCACGCGCATCGAGCCCATCTCGCGGTCGTAGACCATGGAGAGCGAGGACTGCATACCGGCGAAGAGCTGGATCATGCCGATCAGGCCGGGCGCGATATAGACGTCGTAGGTGATGTAGGTCTGGTAGGGCGGCTGGATGGAGATGCCGAGCACGCTGCGGAAGCCCGCCGCGAAGACCAGCAGCCAGACGAGCGGCCTGACGAGGGCGGAGAGGAAGCGCTCCCGCTGGTAGAGGAAGCGCAACACTTCCCGCCAGATGACCGCCCCCAGCGCGGCCGCGTACGTTCCGAGCGTCATGCGGCTTCCGCGCGCGACGCGGTGAGGACGGCGAAGGCGTCCTCGAGCCCGGCCGTCCGCGTCCTGGCGAGGACCTCCTCGACCGGCCCCTTCTCGGCGATGCGGCCCCTGTGGAGGATGACCAGGTCGTCGCCGCGCCGGATCTCGTCGATGAGATGGGTCGCCCACAGCACCGCGATGCCTTCCGAGGCGGCGAGGTCGTGCACATGCTCGACGATCGCCTTGCGCGACGGCACGTCGAGGCCGACCGTGGGCTCGTCGAGAAGCAGCAGGCTCGGGTTGCCGAGCAGTGCGCGGGCGATCTCCACCCGCCTGCGGTGGCCACCGTTGAGCGCCCTCACCTTCTCGCCGGCCCGGTGCCTCATCTCGAAGCGCCCGAGCTCCCGGTCGATGCGGCGCGTCATCTCGCGCCGGCCGAGCCCGCGCAGCCGCGCGAAATAGCGGAGATTCTGCGCGACGGTCAGGTCGAGGTCGAGCGTCGGCTGCTGGAAGACCACGCCGAGCGGGGCGAGCGCGCCCGCGCCGGCCGTGTTCACGTCAAGGC
>JAEZEK010000183.1 GCA_023417735.1 Pseudomonadota bacterium
GAGAGGTTGAAACGGTCGACGATGTCCTGGAAGACCTTCTTCGGCTCGCTGCGCAGCGAGGTCTTCCTCTCCGCCTCCATCCGCGCCCGCTCGCGGGCGCGGATGCGCTCCCGCTCGTTCGCCACCTGGCGCATGCGCGTGTCCAGGTTGTCGCGCACGAGATAGGGCCACGAGACGACGAGGATCGCCGAAAAGACGGAGACTGCCGCCATCAGCGCGACCAGCATCTCGGGATTGTCGGTCAGCCCGGCCATTGCGGTCCTCAGAAGTCGAAGTTGATCATCTTGCGCATCACGAGAACGCCCATGAGCATCCACATGCCGCAGATCACCAGCACGATGTTGCCGACCGTGGTCTGGAAGAGCAGCAGGATGTAGTCCGGGCTGCTCAGGTAGACGAGCACGGCGACCACCACCGGCAGCGAGCCGATGATGCCTGCGGAGGCCTTCGCCTCCGAGCTCATGGCCTTGATCTTCGCCTTCATCTTCCTGCGTTCGCGCAGCACCTTCGAGAGGTTGGCCAGCGCTTCCGAAAGGCTGCCGCCGGTGCGGGTCTGGATCGCGATCACGATGGCGAAGAAGTTCGATTCGGTGAGCGGCACGCGCTCGGGCAGCCGGCCGACCGCCTCGTCGATGGGAAGCCCGAGGGTCTGGTCCTCGACGATGGTCTGGAACTCGCTCTTGACCGGCTCCGAGGCTTCGGAGGCGATGATCTTGAGGCAGTCCACGAGCGGCAGGCCAGCCTTCACGCCGCGCACGATGACGTCGACGGCGTTCGGGAACTCGTTGGAGAAGGCCTTGAAGCGCTTGTTGCGGGCGAAATTGACATAGACGTAGGGCAGCAGCAGGCCGCCCGCGATGCCGAAGCCGATCGCCGGGACGGGACCGATGCCCGTGCCGACGAGCACCAGGAGGAAGGTGGCGAGGGCTGCCGCGGCGGAGATCAGGTAGTAGGTCTGCATCGACCAGCCGAGGCCGGCCTGCCGGATCCTGACCGGGAGGCTCGGCTTCGCGCTCCGCTTGACCTTGGCCTTCTGCTTGGCCTCGATCTCCTTCAGCGTCTCCTCGACGTTCCGGCGCCGCCGGCTCTCGTCGGTGAGCGCGTTGCGGCGGTCGACCGGCGCCCGCGTACCGGCGACCACCTCGATGCGCTTGGAGGACTTGCTCGCGGTGAGGCGCGGGTAGAGCGCCGCCGCGGTGAGCCCGCCGACGCTGAAGACGGCGAGGAGAACCACGGCGATCTGGACGACGGTCGGCGACATCAGCCCGGCACCCCGCCATTCCTGTAATGAACAGCCACGGCGCTCACCGGTTCTCGCCCTCGGCGGCGTCGAGCGCGGCCGCCAGCCGCTGCTCCTCGCCGTAGTAGCGGGCCCGGTCCCAGAAGGCGGGCCGGCCGATTCCGGTGGAGCGGTGGCGGCCGATGATCTTGCCGTTCGCGTCCTCGCCGACCATGTCGTAGACGAAGAGGTCCTGCGTGATCACCACGTCGCCTTCCATGCCGAGCACTTCGGTGATGTGCGTGATCCGGCGCGAGCCGTCGCGCAGGCGCGCAGCCTGCACGATCACATCGATCGAGGAGGTCATCATCTCGCGGATGGTCTTCGAGGGCAGCGCGTAGCCGCCCATCGTGATCATCGACTCGATGCGGGAGAGCGCCTCGCGCGGCGAGTTGGCGTGGAGCGTGCCCATCGACCCGTCATGGCCCGTGTTCATCGCCTGGAGCAGGTCGAAAGCCTCCGGCCCGCGCACCTCGCCCACGATGATGCGCTCGGGGCGCATGCGCAGGCAGTTCTTGACGAGGTCGCGCATGGTGATCTCGCCCTCGCCCTCGATGTTGGGCGGGCGTGTCTCGAGGCGGACCACGTGCGGCTGCTGGAGCTGAAGCTCCGCGGCGTCCTCGCAGGTGATGATGCGCTCGTCGTGATCGATGTAGCGCGTGAGGCAGTTGAGCAGCGTCGTCTTGCCCGAGCCGGTGCCGCCGGAGACGAGCACGTTGCAGCGGACGCGCCCGATGATCTGGAGGATCTGCGCGCCTTCAGGCGTGATCGAGCCGAAATGGACGAGCTGGTCGAGCGTCAGCTTGTCCTTCTTGAACTTGCGGATCGTGAGCGACGGGCCGTCGATGGAGAGCGGCGGCGCGATCACGTTGACGCGCGAGCCGTCGGGCAGGCGCGCGTCGCAAATCGGGCTCGCCTCGTCGACGCGGCGGCCGACCTGGCTCACGATGCGCTGGCAGATGTTCAGGAGCTGCGCGTTGTCGCGGAAGCGCACGTCGGTCTCCTGGACCTTGCCGCTCACCTCGATGAAGACCTGGCCCGCGCCGTTGACCATGATGTCGGCGATGTCGTCGCGCGCGAGCAGCGGCTCCAGCGGGCCGTAGCCGAGCACGTCGTTGCAGATGTCCTCGAGGAGCTCCTCCTGCTCCGCGATCGACATCACCACGTTCTTCACGGTGATGATGTCGTTGACGATGTCGCGGATCTCCTCGCGCGCCTGGTCCATCTCCATCTTGGACAGCTGCGAGAGGTCGATCGTGTCGATCAGGGCCCCGAAGATCTGCGTCTTGAGGTCGTAATACTCCTCGGTCTTCCGCCGCCCCTGCGACGCGCGCGCCTGCGCCGGCGACGGTGGAGCTGCCGGGGCAGCCGCAGGAGCCTGCCGGGCGGCCGGCTGTGCCGGCTTCAGGGCGGCCGGACGCGGCCGCTCCAGCACGTTGTCCTGTGCACTGCGCTTTCCGAACATTGTCGCGCCTTTTCCTGCTTACCCTGTCCTGCGCCCCGTGGCCTTCTGCTTGTTCTTCGACCGCAGCTTCTCCAGGAGGGGGGCCAGGCTCATCCCCCCCTTTCGGCTGCGCTTGACGTCCTTCCGCCCGGTCATGACCTGGGCGATGTCGGAGAAGATGTCCGAGATGGTCGTCTTGGCCGAAGCCTCGGCGATCATCTGGCCGTTGTTGGCGGCGGTGCCGAACAGGAGCGGATCGAACGGAATGCAGGCGATCGGCTCGAGCTGCAGGGCGGCGGCGAAATCGTCCGGCTTGATCTCGGGACGCTTCGGCACGCCCACCTGGTTCAGGATGAGCTTGGGCGGCGCATCGTTCGGCCTCGCCTGGCGCAGGAGGTCGATCAGGCTCTTGGTGTTGCGCAGGTTGGCGAGGTCCGGCACGGCGGTGATCACCACCTCGTCGGCGGAGATCAGCGTGCGCTTCGCCCACGCGGTCCAGACATGCGGAACGTCGAGCACCACGGAGGGCACGTTCGCCTGCACGATCTCCAGCATCGGCTCGAACGCCGTCTCGTCGAAGTCGTACGACTTGTCGAGCGCGGCCGGCGCGGCGAGCAGGCTGAGATGGTCCTCGCATTTCGCGAGGAGCCGATCGAGCAGCACCTCGTCAAGCCGGTCCCTGTCGAAGACCGCTTCGGCGATGCCCTGGGTGGGATCGAGGTTGAAGTCGAGGCCGGCCGTGCCGAAGGCGAGGTCCAGGTCGGCCAGGATCACGTCGGAGCCGAACACGCGCGCCATCGTCCAGGCCACGTTGTGCGCGATCGTGGAGGAGCCGACGCCGCCCTTGGAGCCGACGAAGGCGTAGGACTGGCCGAGCTTGTCCGTGCTCGTGTCGCGGTAGATGCCGGAGACGGAGGCGATGACCGTCATCACGTCGACGGGCGCGACGAGATACTCGCTCACGCCGCGCTTCAGGAGCTCGCGGTAGAGCGTCACGTCGTTGGAATGGCCGATCACCATCACCTTCGTGCCGGCGTCGCACACCTCCGCGAGCGTATCGAGCTCCTCGATCAGGCGGTCGGCGGGGAAGCGGCTCTCGACGACGACCAGGTTCGGCGTCGGGGCGGTGCGGTAGAACTCGTTGGCCGCCGAGATCCCGCCGGTATGGACCTTGACGTGCGCCCGGGCCATGCGGCGGTCGTTCGAGGCCATCTCGATGGCGCCCGCCACTTCCGGCGTGTCGCAGAACGCCTGGATCGTGATGCGGGGCACCGGCCGGGCGTCGAGCCCGTGCGGCTGGGCCTCGTCGCGGCCGAGGTCGTGATCGATGTCGTAAGCGAGATTGCTGGCCATCGGCTTACTGTCTCACGAGGTTGGTATCGAGGAGTGTCGAGCTCGATCTCGTCTCCTGGCCCTGCTGGTAGTCCGTGATCACCTTGGCGCGACGGGCCCCGCTCGCCGGCTCCTCGGTCCGCGGGCGGACGAGGTCGGCCGGGTTGGCGACCATCGCCGCGAGGTTCTGCTGGGCCGCGCAGCCGAAATTGTAGTGGTCGCGATCGGCGAAGCTCGGCGAGACGTCGCGCGGCCAGACCCCGCAGCGCGGCGTCGTCGCCATCACCCGAAGGTAGGACAGGCGGACGGGCGCCATGGTCCCGCGGTCGCCGAAGCGGTACGGCGCGACCTGGATCAGGGCCGGGGAGATCCCGCCCCGCACCAGCGCCTGGTGGACCGCACTGCCGGCCTGGGACGCCGCGATCTCGTTCGCCGAGCCGGTCGGCACCTGGATCGTGATGGCGCCCGTTCCGGTATGGCGGTACTCGGCCGCGTAATTGTGGATCGCCTGGACGAGCTCGGCGGACAGGGCGCCGCCGCGCATGCCGATCGGGAGATCGAGCGTCTCGGGCTCCTCGGAGATGACGATCGGGTGGCGCACCCGGTAGTCGTTGTCGAAATACGCCATCCGCTGGTCGGCGGCGGTGTTGCAGCCGGCGAGGACGGCCGCGAGGGCCGCGGCGAGCGCCAGTCCGGGAGCCGCGGATCGCCTGCGGCGCGGTTGCATGCTCGAGATCGCATTCAGCATCATCTGTCTCCCGACCCGCGCCTCAGTCGAAGGCGAAGCCGACTTGGCCACGATAGGCGTCCGGCCGCTGGTTCCTGGCCGAGCCGTAGATCTTGTTGACCTGGCCGAGGAAGATCGCCTCGGCGTCGTTCGCCATCACCAGCCCGTCATTCGGCCGGGCGAGCTTCGACGGCGTCGTCGGCTTGACCAGGTAAGGCGTGACGATCATCACGAGCTCGGTCTCGTCCTTCTGGAAGTCCTTCGACGAGAACAGCGCGCCGAGCACCGGGATCTTCTGGAGGACCGGCAGGCCGCTCACGGTGCGGCGCGTCGATTCCTGGATCAGGCCGCCGATGACGAAGGACCCGCCCGAGGGAAGCTCCACGGTCGTCTCGGCGCGGCGCGCGCTCAGCACCGGGATCGTGTCGATGATCGAGGTGATCTCGCTGACTTCGGCTCGGACCTTGATGCTGATGCGGCCGGCCGAGAGCACCACCGGCGTGAACGCCAGCTGCGGGCCGAACTGCTTGTACTCGATCGAGCACGTCCGCGTGTTGTTGTCGTTGTCGGTGCAGACCCGAACCGGAAACTCTCCGCCGGCGAGGAATTCGGCGGTCTCGCCGGAAACCGCGGTCAGGGTCGGCTCGGCCAGCGTCCGGATGAGCTGCGTTTCCTCGAGCGCGCGCAGCGTTGCGTCGATCGAGTTCGACCCGTTCGTCCAGCTGAGCCCGGCTGCTCCGACGTTCGGGTTGGTCGCGAACGAGCTTGTCTGAGAGTTCAGCAGTCCGAAGGCGATGTTGCCGCGGCGCAGGAACGCCTGCGTGTCGATGCCGAGTTGCTTGACGACCTCGCGGCGCACTTCCGCGATCGTGACCTTCAGGCTGACCTGCTCGACGCCGGTGATGGTGAGGAGGTTCACGACCCGCTTCTCGACCGTGCCGCCCTCCTCTGACGTGCCGAGCGACTGGCCCTGGAGCATGCCGACGGTGATCTCCTGGGCGCGCCCGGACGAGGCGGCCGAAGCGACCTCGCCGCGCAGGACGATGTTGCCGTTCATCGCCTCCGCCTTGACCCAGCCGTCGGTGATCGCCTCCGAGAGCAGCCGGTTGAGGCCGCTCAGATCGGCTTCCACATAGACGTCGAAGCTCGCGATCTGCGCGCCCGCGCTGTCGAAGAGGAAGATGTTGGCCTGGCCGAGCTTCACGCCGATCAGGTAGAGCCGGCGCGACGTGCGCAGCACCGCGTCGGCGATTGCCGGATTGGAGACGAGCACGTCGCCGGCCGGCCGCGGCAGCTCGATGACCGCCGACTTGTTGATGCCGAGCCGGATGCTGCGGCTGTGCACGACGTCGTTGGACGTGAGCTGCAGGTAATCCTGGGAACCGGACTGGGCGGCCGCCGGTGCGGTCGCGAGCAGGCCCAGGGCAACGAAGGCTGCCGCTCTGAGGGCTGTGCGGATGGGGGCAAGCGCGATCATGGAATGCTCCTCAGCGACGGGGCGCCGGCAAGAACTCACTGCGTCTTCACGATCTGGCCGCGGCCGGACCGGTAGATCTTCACCGTTCCGCTCTGCCGCTGGTTGGATGCCGACGCCTCGTCGGTGTCGGCCATCGCCCGCAGCGAGAGCGAGAGTGTCCCGGAGGCTTCCGCAGCCGTGATGATCTCGGCCTGGACCGGGTCGACCTCGAGGGTGGCAGTCTTGCCCACCACCACCGGCTCGCCGCCGCTCTCCTCGACGGTCTGATCGATCGCCAGCACGCGCATGTTGGTGAGGATGGTGCGGCTCACGGTCTCGTTCTGGCCGTCCTGGCTGCCGGACTGCGTCACCGTCTGGATGACGTCGACCCTGTCGTTCGGCAGGATGAAGCCGCCGGCCGTGTTCTGCGCGGACACGCGGACGGCGACGGCACGCTTGCCCTCCGGCAGGATCGCCGACATGAAGCCGGATTCCGGCCGGGCGAGCTTGCTTTCGCGAATCGGCTCGCCGGCGACAAACTGGCTGCGGACGACCGCCCCCTTGATCGTCTCGATCGCGTCGGGACGCGCCGTCCTGCTGATGAAGGCGGCGTTCACCGCCTCCTCCGGCCAGCGCTGCCACCGGAGATTCTCGTCCGAAAGCGCCTGGCCTTGGCCGATGTCCCGGGTGGCGACGAGGACTTCCTGGGTCGTGATCTGCGGGGCGAGCTCGACGACCGTCTGGCCCGGATCCCCCGAGCCGAGATTGAGGGCCAGGTAGGCGGCGATGCCGCCTGCAATCAGCGCGACGGCAAGAACGATCACGCGAAACATGTCGAAGGCCTCGGTTGGAGTTCGCCCGAGTGGGCTATGGCTCCCCTTCAGTCTCGCTTTGAAACATCAAGGGATGGTTAACGGGACCGGAATCTTGCCGGTTTCGGCCCTTCGGATCGGTGCACTTCCGCCCTTACTCTCAGAGGATCACGTTCATCCAGGCGGTGTGCGGAAATACGATGAGCGCCGCGGGCGCCATTGCAGCTCCGTAAGGAATGCCGGTCTTCGGCGCATGAAGGTGCGAAAGCCACCCGATGCGGCTGAGCGGCGACGGCAGCGGCCAGGCCCTGAGCTGGATGATCGCCAGAGTGAGGAGGCCGCCGAGCAGCGCCATGTAGGTGAAATAGGTCAGCGCATGCTCCGGTCCGAACCAGAGCGCGGTCGCCGCGGCGAGCTTGGCGTCGCCGCCCCCGATCCAGCCGAGCGCGAACAGGACGAAAGTGACGACGAACACCGCCAGCCCGAGGATCGCGCTCAGCCCGATCTCCGCCGCACCGAAGCCCGCCAGCGGCGCCAGCACGAAGTAGGCCCCGGCGACGAACAGGACGAGCGCGTTGCGGATCTTCATCGTCACGAGATCCATGATCCCGGCGTAGATCATCGCGCCGGGAAAGAGCAGGCTCGCCGTCAGGAGTGCCGCATTCGAAACCGTCATCCCAAAGCTCCCGAGAGCCGAAGCCGATCTGGACCCGGGTCCAACGAAAAACGGAGGGCAGCGCCCCCCGTTTCGCGTTCCCGATCACGCGGGCAGTCGGCTATGAGCCGGTACCGCCTACTCGAGAGCGGTCTTGATCTCGTCGAACTTCGCGTCCAGCGTCGTTCCGAGCGCCGTCAGGACGGTGATGAGAACCACCGAGATGAGCGCCGCGATGAGGCCGTACTCGATGGCGGTCGCGCCCGATTCATCCTTCGCGAAACGCGTCACAAGCTTCTTCATAATCTCTGCTCCTGTTACCCACCTGGCCGCTTTCGGCCCGCCTCGGGGGTTGGTCCCCGCCGAAACTTGACATCACTTGTAGCAGCCATTGCTTGCGGTCAGGTTAATCGCACGGCAGCGAGACAATCACCGAACGGAAAGCCTTCGAATGGTAAAAACAAACTCAATTTGATCTATCTCAAGATTCAAGTGAACCGTCTTATGTATCCTGTCAAAGAAGTCAACAGCGCAAGCGCTCGCGGGATAGTCTTAACGCTCCGTTAACTATGCCGAGGTGGCCTGGTCCTTACTTGCATGTGTGCTGCCCCACAAGTGTAGGGAAGCCGACGCTGGCGCCCGGGCCGGGCCCATCTGCGACGCGGACGCTGCAGGTGGCGCATTTGCACTTTCTTCACCGACATCTGGCAGATTCCGGGACAAGAGAAGGAGTTTCGCAATGGGAATCACCCGGAGCCGGGCCGCCCGGCGGAGTAAATTCGCGCTGGCTTTTTCTGCGGCAGTTCTAACGAGTCCGGCCGCGCTCGCCGCCGACGTGATCGACGTCACGATCGATTTCGCCAAGATCCTGAAGCTCGACCGCCCGGCCGGAACGCTCGTGATCGGCAATCCGGGCATTGCGGACGCCACGGTGGGCGACGAGACCACCGTCGTTCTCACCGGCAAGGCGGCAGGGACGACCAATCTCATCATCCTCGACAGCAAGGGCGAAGAGATGGCCAATGCGCTCGTGCGGGTCTCGTCCGACACGCGGCAGCTGACGACCGTGTTCTACGGCAGCAAGAGGCACAGCTTCTCCTGCGCCCCGCAATGCGAGCAGGTGATCTCCGTCGGCGACGAGAAGGAAGCCTTCGACAACGCGCGTGCGCAGATCCAGAGCAGGCAGGAATTCTCGGGCACGCGTTGACCCGGCGATCGGCCGCACATCTTCTATTAAACAAACGCAAAGTTTAACGATCGGGGCGTGCGCGGGCGGGACTACAATGCGTCCCGACCGGTGGAACGAATGCTGAAGGTATCTACGATGCGGCGGTGGACATGGCGAGTTTCCGCGCTGCGGACGATCGCCCGGCGCGCGCGGGAGAGCCAGAGCGGTTCTGCGGCGGTCGAGTTCGCCATCCTGGCGCCCGTCTTCCTCTTCCTGATGTTCGTCATCGCGCAGACCGCGCTGATCTTCATCGCCGAGCAGGTGATGGACAATGCCGTTTCCGACGCGGCGCGCCTCATCCGAACCGGCCAGGTGCAGGCATCCGGCTTTTCCAAGCAGGAGTTCAAGGACGAAGTGTGCCGGCGCATGTCGGTCTTCGTCAATTGCGACGGTCCGGACTTCTACCTCGACGTCCGCTCCTACACGAACTTCTCCGACATGAAACTCGACAAGCCGGTCGACAAGGACGACAAGTTCGCCGACGAAGGCCAGTACAGCTTCGGCGCTCCGAACGAGATCGTGGTCGTCCGGGCCTATTACCAGATGCCGACGACCTCCATCTTCGGCGGGCTGTCGCTGAAGAACATGGCGAGCGGAAAGCGCCTGATCGGAACGACGGCGGCGTTCAAGAACGAGCCCTACGCCAAGACGGCCGGGGTGTCCTGAGATGGGCCGCGCCGCCGCACCGAGAGCCGTCCGACGCGCCATCGCACGGCGCCTTCTCGCGCCGCTGCGCCTGTTCCGCCGCCACGAGGACGGAATGGCGGCGGTCGAGTTCGCCCTCATTCTCCCGATGCTGATCGTGCTCTGGATCGGCGGCGTCGAGGTCACGCAGGCGCTCACGATGGACCGCAAGGTCAACAACCTCGCCTCGACCGTCGGCGATCTCGTCGCGCGCTGGAAGTCGCTCACCTATTCGGACGTGGACAGCATCTTCGACATAGCCGGAGGCGTCCTCTATCCCTACGCCGCCGGCAGCGCCGACATGGTGCTGACCGCGGTCAACGTCGACGACAAGGGGAACGCGACGGTCGCGTGGAGCCGCGCCAAGGGCAAGCGCGCAGCATATTCGCAAGGCGCCAACATGAACGCCGCGATCGACGCGAAGCTGCGCACGCCGAGCAGCCAGGTGATCATGACCGAGGCCTACTATCCCTACCGGCCGGCGGTCGGCCACGTGATCACGGGGCCGATCCAGCTCGACAGCAAGCTGTTCTTCGTCCCGCGCCTCTCCTCCAAGGTCCAGCTCTGCACGAACAGCAGCGCGAGCAAGGTCTGCTACTGACCGGCGATGCCGGACGTGCCGTCCTCGAGCCGCGCCGCGCCGGCGTGTCGGCCGACGAGCAGCGCGGCGCTGCGATAGTCGTCCGGCCCGACGTGGCGATACCCGCCCGGATAGAACGGCTCGAGCCGCCCGTAGGTCTCCGGATCCGTTGCGGCGAGGTCGAGGAAGAAGCCGCGGGCGGCCTGCCTGTCCGCCTCCGGAAGCGCTCTCGACACGGCGACCGGCCCGTGCGTCAGCGGCGGTGAGCGCCACAGGACGACGAGCGCGCCCGCCGCCCCCTCCCGCAATCCCGCCAGGAGGGCGAGGCTGCCCCGCGAATAGCCGGCGGCCGGGTCGCCCGCCATGCTGCTCCAGCCCAGCGCGGCGTCCGCCCGGCCGTCGAGGACCATGCGCATCGCCTCCACCGGGGAATCCACGCTCTCGATCCTGCCGAAGAAGTTGGGCTCGACGCCCTCCGCCGCGAGCGCCGCCAGAGGCAGCCGGCTCGCCCCGATCGAATCCGGACCGCCGGCGACGAGATGGCCGCCCCTCAGGGCATCCAGCCCGTCCTTCTCCGCGTTCCGCCTCGCCACCAGAACACCGTGGAAGGCGAGCGTGCCGTCCTCCGCCGCCGGGGCTACCAGAGGCTCCAGGCACGCGCAGGCCGCCTCGGCCGCGGCGAAACTCGCGGAGGAATGGAGCCCGAGCTGGACGCGGTTCGAGACCTGCGCATCGACGAGAGCGGCATAGGACGCGAAGGGTTGAATCTCGACCGGCCGGCCGAGCGCGCGCGCCAGCCCCTCGCGGAACGGTGCGAGGCGCTCCAGAAACGGTGCGATCGGGCTCCGGCCGACGATCCCGACCCGGACCGGCTCCGGCCCGCTTCTCCCCCCGATACGCTGGATCGCCGGGGGCGCCGTTCGGGGAAGCTCGTCGAGGTTCGACGGCAGGCTCGGCGGCTCGTCGCGGGGAATCGCCGCCTGCGCAAGCGGACCCGAGGCGCGTTCGACGGCTGCGGCCGAGTCCAGGGCGAGGCCGAGCGCGATCGCGAGCCCGGCCGCAGCCAATGCCTGTCCGGCGATGCCACCACACGTCCGCACGGCGATCCGATGCTCCGTCACGGGTCCAGCGACGATAACCCCTATCAGTTCTCGAACACCAGAACGCCGTTCGCCACCTCGAAGCGTCGGAGCCGGTTCAGGAAGCTCGCGCCGAGAAGGCTGACGGCCAGCCGGTCGTCCGGGATCACGAGGGCGCGGACATTGGCGATCGAAATGTCGCGGATTGCGACCTCGTCCAGGATCGCCTCGGCCGCAGCCGTCGTGCCGTTGGCCGTCTGCACCGGCTGGCGGAAATCCGATCGGCGCATCCGCAGGCCGACGGCGGCCGCATCCGATTCGCGCAGCGCGATCACACTAGCGCCGGTGTCGACCATCAGCCGCACCGGGCGGAAGTTGATCTGCCCGTCGATGTAGAAGTGCCCGTCCGGCTCCGCCCTCACCGTCACCCGGCGGGCCGTGTCCGCCCTCGCCGGCGCGGTCCTGGCGGTCCCCGTCGGTACGGCGGCCGGGCGGGCGGAGCCGTCGAGCGTCCGGCCCGGCAGGAAACGCTCGATGAGGCTCGGGGCCGAGGCGGCGACGAGCGCGATCAGGACCGATGTGATGACGAGCGGACGCATTGCGGAGCCTTGCGGCCGATCATGACGGGCGAACGGAAAGGAATGATTGACGGCAGGGATGCACGGCTTTCCTCGGCCGCCGCGCGTCCTGGAGGCCGCGGCCGTCGACGATGCCGCGCCGCTTGCGCTGACCAAGGCCGAGGAGCGGCGCCGGCGGAGCGGAGGCTACTTGGTTCCGTACATCCGGTCGCCGGCGTCGCCGAGCCCCGGCACGATGTAGCCGTGATCGTTCAAATGGCTGTCGATCGCCGCCGTGAAGACCGGCACGTCCGGATGCACGGACCGGAAGTGCCTGATTCCTTCCGGCGCGGCGAGGAGGCAGACGAACCGGATGTCCCGTGCGCCCCTGCTCTTCAGCCGCTCGATCGCGGCCACCGCCGAATTGGCGGTCGCGAGCATCGGGTCCACGGCGATGACGGTCCGCTCCGAAAGGTCGTCCGGAGCCTTGAAGTAGTATTCCACCGCCTGCAGCGTCTCGGGGTCTCGGTATATGCCGACATGGGCGACCCGCGCCGAGGGGACGAGGTCGAGCATGCCTTCGAGAAGGCCGTTGCCGGCGCGCAGGATCGACGCGAAGACCAGCTTCTTGCCGGCGATCTTGGGGGCCCGCATGGCCGTCAGCGGCGTGTGGATCTCGACGGTCTCGAGCGGCAGGTCGCGCGTCGCCTCGTAACAGATCAGCGCCGCGATCTCCCGCAGGAGCTGGCGGAAACCCCGCGTGGAGGTCTCCGCGTCGCGCATGATCGTCAGCTTGTGCTGCACGAGGGGATGGTCGACGACCGTCACGCCCTCGAAACGCTCCACCATCGTTGCCTCCTCGATCGGGTCGGCATTAGTGCCTCGGCTGCCGCGATTTCGCCAGCCGTTCGTCGCCCGCCCGCGCGCCGCCCGGCGGCGCCGCTCACGGCGCATTCCGGCCG
>JAEZEK010000186.1 GCA_023417735.1 Pseudomonadota bacterium
GCCGTAGCCGTGGCGCGTGACGCAGATGCCGACGAGGCGCTCCGGCGCGATGCGGCCGCCGTCGAGGTAGTGGCGCTCGACCGCTTCCGCCATGGTGGCGCCGGCCTTGCCGCAGGCGAGCACCAGGAGCCGGCCGGCGTCCGGCGGCTCCGGCAGGTGCGGCGGCAGGCAGACCGAGGGCTGGGCTCGGGAGACGGCGGCGTCGAACATCGCCAGCCGAAGGGCACGCAGGTCCATCGAGGCTCCTTTCACTTGGCCTGCCGCATCCGCGCGAAGGCGATGCCGGCGAAGATCGCGGCGGCGCCGACGAACTGATACGCGCCGACCGCCTCCGACAGGATGGCCCAGCCGAAGAAGGCGCCGGCGACCGCCTCCAGAAAGATGACGAGCGAGGAGAAGGCGGCCGGCAGGTGCCCGAGCGCGTAGGCGAGCAGGCCCTGGCCGCCGGCATGGCTGACGAGGGCGAGCGCGACGAGCGCCCCGATCCCGCCCACCGTCGCCGGCCACAAGTACGGTTCCACGGCGAAGGCCTGGACGCCCAGCACGCCGGCCGTCACGAGCGACGAGCCGAACAGCGCGCGCCCGGAGCCGTAGGCCCGGCGTGCGAGCCGCATCGCGATGAAATACGCCCCGAAGAAGATCGAGGTGATCAGCCCGTAGACGTCGCCGAGCACCTGCTCGGGCCGGAACGCAACGGAATTCCCGATGAGGGCGCCGGCGCCGAGAAGGCAGAGGGCGAGCCCGACGAGCACGCGCCGCTCGACCCGCTCGCCAAGGAACAGCCTTGAACCGAGCACGACCCAAACCGGCGCGAGGACCGCGAGGAAGGTGGCGTTGGCAACGGTCGTGTTCATGATCGACAGGTGCCAGAAGGTCAGGTCGCCGGCGAAGAGCAGGCCGGCGGCGACGACGGCGACGATCGCGCCCCTGGAAGGAGGTGCCTTCGCCACCGGATCCCGGCGTTTCTCCAGCCGCATCCAGACCCAGAGCGCGGGCAAGGCCAGGCCGGCCCGCCAGAACGCGCTGGCGAACGGGCCGACATCGGCGAAGCGCACGAAGATCGGCGAAATGCCCATCGCGACCGCGCCGGCCACGAGCGCCAGGAACGCGACAGGGGCGTCGTCTCGTGCGGCCAGAGATTGTCCGGCGGATGCGACCATGGCGGGTTTATGAGGTCTTTCGAGCGGCGGCGACAGCCCCTATCATGCCCGTCTTCCCACCGCGAGCCGTTTCCGCATTTTGAGAACGTTTTCCATGGACACTGCCGCCCCTGCGGAGATCCCGGCCGAAGCCGTCGAGCATCTGGACGGGGACGAGGACGCAGGGCTGCTGTTCCTGTGCGACCACGCCTCGAACGCCGTTCCGGAGCCCTATCGCGACCTCGGCCTGCCGCGCAGCGAGCTCGAGCGCCATATCGGCTACGACATCGGGGCCGCGCCGCTCACGCGGGAGCTCGCCGCCCGCTTCCGCGCGCCGGCGCTGCTCACCCGCGTGTCGCGGCTCCTCATCGATCCCAACCGGGGGGAGGACGACCCGACCCTCATCATGCGGCTCTCCGACGGGGCGGTCGTGCCCGGCAACGCGCATGTGGACGCCGGCGAGCGGGAGCGCCGGCTCGATCTCTATCATCGGCCCTACCACCGGGCGATCGAGGTCCAGCTCGACAGGATGATCGCGGCGGGCCGCCCGCCGGCGATCCTCTCGGTCCATTCCTACACGCCGATCTGGAAGGGGTTCGCCCGGCCGTGGCACGCCGGCGTGCTGTGGGATCGCGACATGCGGCTTGCGCGTCCGCTCATCGACATGCTGCGCGAGGACCGGGGCCTGCGCGTCGGCAGCAACGAGCCCTATTCGGGCGCGCTGAAAAACGACACCATGTACCGGCATGGGACCGGGCGCGGGCTCGCGCATGCGCTGCTCGAGATCCGCAACGACCTGATCGCCACGCCGGCCGGCGTGCTGGAATGGGCGGACCGGCTGGAGCCGATCCTGCGCCGGATCCTCGCGATCGAGGGCGTGCACACAATCCGCCATGCCGGCTCGACCGCCGATGGCGGCCAGACGGGGACAGAAGGAGACGACGATGCCGCGACCCGATGATCCGGTTGCCACCGAGCTGGAGGCGGCGGCCTTCCGAAGGCTCGTCCAGCACCTGCGCGAGCGCGCCGACGTGCAGAACATCGACCTCATGAACCTCGCCGGCTTCTGCCGGAACTGCCTGTCCAACTGGTATCTCGACGCCGCGAAGGAGCGCGGGCTGGCGATGACGAAGGAGGAGAGCCGCGAAATCGTCTACGGCATGCCCTACGAGGTCTGGAAGGAGAAGAACCAGGCGGCCGCGTCGGCGGAAAGCCTCGCCGCCTTCGAAGTCAACCGTCCGCGGCACGACTGACACAGCTTTCTTCCAAAGATGAGGATGGCGGAAAGGTCCCGTTGACGACGCGGCCGGCTTTCGGCACGCGGGTGGTTCAAGGCCATGCGCGGGCGAACCGCGCCGAGAGGATGATGGCATGGACTCACTGAACCCGAACGAATCCGCGGCCAACCAGCTCAGATCCTTCGTCGAGCGCATCGAGCGGCTCTCCGAGGAGCTGAAGGGCATCCAGGACGACATCAAGGACGTCTATGCCGAGGCCAAGGGCAACGGCTTCGACACCAAGGCGCTCAGGAAGATCATCGCGCTGCGCAAGAAGGATGCGGCCGAGCGCGAGGAGGAGGAGGCGATCCTCGAACTCTACATGCAGGCGCTCGGCATGATCCCCGGCAGCGGCGTCCGCGAGGCGGCCGAATAGCCGACGGCCGCCGGGGCGCGATCCGGCGGCCGAACCGCGGCGTCCCGCCCCCCCGCCCCACCCCGTTCTACCCGTGCCGTGCCGGCAGCCGGCGT
>JAEZEK010000378.1 GCA_023417735.1 Pseudomonadota bacterium
CCTGAGGATCGACATGACCGAGGCAGCACCCGCGCCGGCGGGCCCGCAGGACGAGGCCCTCGACGGCTTCCGCATCGAGCGCGCCGGCGCGCGTGCCGACATCGTCCTCGACCGCGCCCCGCTGAACGTGATCTCGATGAAGGAGCGGACGCAGCTCCGCCGCACCTTCGAGGCGCTCGATGCGGACGAGAGCGTGCGCGTCATCGTGCTCCGCTCCAACGGCGAGAACTTCTCGAGCGGCGGCGACATCCGCGGCTTCCTCGAGGCGCCCCCGGAGGTGGTGGCCGAACTCGCCGACAACATCGCGGCGCCGGAACGCTGCCGCAAGCCGGTCGTCTGCGCGGTGCGCGGCTATTGCTTCGGCGTCGGCTTCGAGCTCTCGCTGGCCTGCGACTTCCGCATCGCGTCGGAGACGGCGCTCTTCGCGCTGCCGGAGATGCGGATCGGCATGATCCCGGGCTCGGGCGGCTCGGCGCGGCTCCTGCACATGATCGGGATCGCCCGCACCAAGGACATCGTGATGCGCTCGCGGCGCGTCTCCGGCCGGCAGGCGGAGGCCTACGGCTTCGTGACGGAATGCGTGCCGGATTCGGAGCTGGAGGCGACGGTGGACAGGCTCGTGGCGGAGCTCACGGCCTTCTCCCCGCTCGCGCAGCGCACGATCAAGCGGACGCTCAACGAGGGCCAGCACCTCTCCGTCCGCGGCGCGATCGAGCTCGAGGGCGGCGCCTATGGGCGCCTGCGCTCGTCGGAGGACTTCCGCGAGGGCGTGAATTCCTTCTTCGAGAAGCGGGCGCCGAAGTTCACCGGCCGCTGACGGCGACCGAGGGCGGGCGCTCCGCGGCGGCCATGTGGCCTTGCCGTCCTGCTCAGGCGAGTTTCAGGTTCTCCAGGAACGAGAGCATGGCGGCGCGGCAGGCCTCGGGCCGCTCGATCTGGAGGAGGTGCCCCGTCTGCGGCACCGCCTCGTACTCGTAGCCGTTCTCGGTCGCCAGCGCGTGGTTCGCCTTGGCGGTCGCCGTGTTCGGGACGAGCTCGGGATCGGCGCCGATCATCTTCATCGGCCCGCCGAACTCCGTCGCCTTCGGCCAGAGGTCGAGGGTGAGCGCGGCGAGGTAGATGGAAGCCTCCAGTTCGCGCCGGCAGGCCAGCTCGTAGCCGCCGCCGTCCGCGCACGGCCGGAGCACGGCTTCCGCCATGTCCTGCTTCGCATGGTCGTCCCAGCGGCTGCTCGCCTTGTTGTCCCGGAAGAGCTGCGCGAGGTCGTCGGGGGACTGGAAGCGGTCGGGCCGGTTGGCGGCGAAATCGAGCAGCCTCAGCTCGAAGACGCGCATCGATTCGTAGAGCGGATGGCCGCGCGGCGGGACGTTGGGCGGATCGAACAGCACGAGCGCGTCCCACGGCGAGCCGCGCTCCACGGCCTGCTTCATCGCCGCGCGCGAGGACATGGAGTGGAACACGCCGACGGTCCGGCCCGGCCCGAGCGCGGCCTCGATCTCGGCGGCGACCGATTCGATGTCCCGCGCCATCTGCTGGTAGTGGTGGCCGTCGGCGCCGCTCGGCTCGGTGCGGCCGTGATTGCGCATGTCGAAGACCAGCACGTCGAAGCGCTCGGCGAGCGGCTCCCAGAAGACGCGGTAGCCGTCCACGGCGAAGCCGTTGCCGTGGCTGACGACGAGGCGGGTGGCGCCCGGCCTGCCGTAGCGCCGGACCGGCACCGCCAGGCCGTCGCTCATGGTGGCCGTCAGGGTCTCGTTCGGTGCGGGTACCGGCATCGTGTTTCCGTTTCTGGAGGACCGCCGCCCGCGAACCACGCAGGCGGCGACGGTGGCAAGGCGGTCGGCTCAGTGCCTGGCGAGGAACGCTTCCAGCGTGGCCATGAAGGCGTCCGGGTTCTCGAGCGCGGTGATGTGCCCGGCGTCGGGGATCACGGCGTGCTCGGCGCCCGGGATCTTCGCGGCCGCCTCGGCGAGCGCCTCCGGCGGCGCGCCCTTGTCCTTGGCGCCGCCGAGGATGAGCGTCGGCACCTTGATCTCGTGGAGCCTCGGGCCGAAGGAAAGCGTCTTCAGCGCCTCGCAGCAGCCCTCGTGGCCGACGGGATCGGTGGTGCGGATCATGTTGCGCACCTTGTCGAGCACGGGCGGGTTCTTCGCCCGCGTCTCGGGCGTGAACCAGCGCTCGATGGTCGGCTCCACGACCCCTTCCATCCCCTTCTCGCGCGCCTTGTCGATGCGCGACTGGAAGTATGCGGCGTAGTCCGGCGGCGCGTCCGGGCGCGAGTCGCACGCCACGATCGAGCGCAGCCGCTCGGGATGCTCGATGCCGAGGCCGTAGCCAATCATGCCGCCGATCGAGAGCCCGACCCAGTGGCTCCGGTCGACGCCGAGCGCGTCCCAGATCCCGAGCACGTCCCTGATCAGCATCGGGAACGTGTAGGGGCCGGGCACCGCCTCGGTCCGGCCGTGGCCGCGATGGTCGTAGCGCAGCACGCGGTAGCGGTCGCCGAGCTTCTCGGCCACGTCGTCCCAGAGGGTCAGATTATTGGCGAGCGCATGCGAGAAGGTGACCCACGGCGCGCCCACCGGTCCCGAAAGCTCGCAATGGAACCTCACGCCATTCGATTCGACGAACATATTGCGACTTTCCCTTGCAGAGGC
>JAEZEK010000289.1 GCA_023417735.1 Pseudomonadota bacterium
GTTCGCGGATGGAACGGCAAGCGCGGGAGTAGGCGCGCGCATGGGGGGCCGCTCCGGCCCGAAGGCCGTCGGCGCCATGCGCGCGTCATGCGCCGGCCCGTGCGGCTCGTGCGGCATGCACCCCCCATCGCGCCGGGCCGCTCGCGGGCCCGTTCGCGCCAGAGGTGCAGTGTTCCCCGAATTCGATGCGAATTGCGAATCGAATCGTTACGGAACTTCAACCACAGCCGGCCCGCATGCGCGGAGGCGGCTCAGCCCTGGCAGACGGGGCAGAAGAACGTGGAACGCCCGGTCTGGACGAGCCGCTTGACGGTGCCCCGGCAGCCGGGGCGCAGGCAGGCCTCGTGCTCGCGGTCGTAGACGCGGAAGGCGTGCTGGAACATGCCGAGCGAGCCGTCGGCGCGGACGTAGTCGCGCAGCGACGAGCCGCCGGCGGCGACCGCGTCGGCGATTACGGCGCAGATCGCCTCGGTCAGGCGGACGAGCCGTTCCGACGGAGTGCCGTCCCTGCGGACGAGCGACCCCGCGCTCCGCCGCGGCGAAAGGCGCGCCCGCCACAGCGCCTCCGAAACGTAGATGTTGCCGAGCCCGGCGACGACGCTTTGGTCGAGAAGCGCCGCCTTCAGCGACGTCGTGCGGCCGGCGAACCGCTGTGCGAGCGCCGCGGGCGTGAGGACGCCCGGCATCGGCTCGAGCCCGAGCCTCGCGAGAAGGGGGTGCCGGTCCAGGGCGCCCGGTTCGACCAGCGTCATGAAGCCGAAGCGCCGCGGGTCGTTGTAGATGATCGCGTCGCCGCTCGAGAGACGGAAGAGGACGTGGTCGTGGCGCTCGTCCTTGCCCCTCGGAAAGTGGAAGGCATCGGCCGCGGCCGTTTCGTCCGCGACGCGGAACGAGCCCGACATGCCGAGATGCATGACGAGCGTGGCCCCGTCGTCGAGCCGCCCGAGAAGGTATTTCGCCCGCCGCCCGAGCGCCGTCACGACCCGGCCCTCGATGCCTGCGCGGAACCCGGGCGGGAAGGGGAACCGCAGGTCCGGGCGCCGAAGCTCGACCTGCCGGATCGTCGATCCCTCGACGGCCGGCGCAAGGCCGCGGCGGACGGTTTCCACTTCCGGCAGTTCCGGCATCCGGGCGATCTCCAGCGGGCCCTTCGGTGGCGGAACGCGGCCCGTTCCGATATGGTCCCGCCGCGCGCCTACAGCAAACCGACGAGAGCATGTCCGACACGACGAATTTCGGCTTCCGGGGCGTTCCGCTCACCGACAAGCAGGGCCTCGTCGACGAGGTCTTCCACACCGTCGCCCGCCGCTACGACCTGATGAACGACCTGATGTCGGGCGGCATGCACCGGGTCTGGAAGGACGCGGCGGTCGCCTGGCTCGGCGTGCCGCGCCGGGGGCGCCCGTGGACGGTGCTCGACCTCGCCGGCGGCACTGGGGACATCGCGACCCGCATCGTCGAGCGCTCGGGCGGGCTCGCCGACGTGACAGTCGCCGACATCAACGGCTCCATGCTCGCCGTCGGCCGGGAGCGCGCGGAGAAGCGCGGGCTGCAGATCCGCTTTGTGGAGGCGAACGCGGAATCCCTTCCGTTCGCCGACGCGAGCTTCGACGCCTGCACGATCGCCTTCGGAATCCGGAACGTGCCGCGCATCGACGTCGCGCTCCGCGAAATCTTCCGGGTGCTGAAGCATGGCGGCCGCTTCGTCTGCCTGGAATTCTCGGCAGCGGCGGTGCCCCTGCTCGACCGCGTCTACGACGCCTATTCCTTCAACGTGATCCCGGTGATCGGGCAGGCCGTCACCGGCGACCGCGAGGCCTACCAGTACCTGGTGGAATCGATCCGGACGTTCCCGAACCAGGAGCAGTTCGCCGACAGGCTCCGCCGGGCCGGCTTCGAGCGCGTGCAGTACCGGAACCTCTCCGGCGGAATCGCCGCGATGCATTCCGGCTGGAAGCTCTGAGGCCGCCGCACGTGCTGAACGCCCTGCGGCTCGCCCGCGCCGGCTTCGTCCTAGCCCGGGCCGGCCTCTTCTCGTTCATGGCGGAGGAGGACCTGCCGCCGGGGGCGGTGCGCGGGGTCAGGCTCGCGCGCCTCCTGGAGCGCCGCGGCCTCGACGATGCCGCGCGCGGCCGGGAGCTCTCCGAAGCGCTGAACCGGCTGGGACCGTCCTATGTGAAGCTCGGCCAGTTCCTCGCCACCCGGCCGGACATCGTCGGGCCCGAGCTCGCCGATGCGCTTTCCGGCCTCAAGGACGAGATGCCGCCCTTCCCGACCGAGCAGGCCCGGGCGATCGTCGCCGCCAATCTCGGGCGGCCGGTCGAAACCGTCTTCCTGTCCTTCTCCGAACCGGTCGCCGCCGCCTCCATCGCGCAGGTCCACAAGGCCGTCGTGGCGCGGCCGGAGGGGGAGGAGACGGTCGCCGTGAAGGTCCTCCGCCCCGACGTCAGGGGCCGCTTCGCGCGCGACCTGTCGGCCTTCTATTCGGCCGCGCGCGCCATAGAGCGGCATGCCCCGGAGACGCGGCGGCTGAAGCCGCTGGCCGTGGTCGAGACACTGCACCGAAGCGTGGTGCTGGAGATGGACCTCCGGCTGGAGGCGGCCGCGATCTCCGAGATGGCGGAGAACGTCCGCGAGGAGGCCGAATTCCGCCTGCCGGCCCTCGCCTGGGACCTGACCGGCCGCGACGTCCTCGTCACCGAATGGATCGACGGCATCAAGCTTCGCGACGTCGCACGCATCGAGGCGGCAGGGCACGACCGGCGCCGGCTCGCCGTCGCGGTCATCCAGTCCTTCCTGCGCCATGCGCTCCGCGACGGCTTCTTCCACGCCGACATGCACGAGGGGAACCTCTTCGTCGACCCGGACGGCCGGATCGTCGCGGTCGACCTCGGGATCATGGGGCGGATCGGCTACAAGGAACGGAAGTTCCTCGCCGAAATCCTCTACGGCTTCATCCGGCGCGACTACCTGCGCATCGCCGAGGTCCATTTCGAGGCGGGCTACGTGCCGGCGATCCATTCCGTCGAGGATTTCGCGCAGGCGCTCCGCGCCATCGGCGAGCCGATCCACGGCCATCGGGCGAGCGACATCTCGATGGCGAAGCTCCTCACGCTCCTCTTCGAGATCACCGAGATCTTCGACATGCAGACGCGGCCGGAGCTCATCCTGCTGCAGAAGACCATGGTCGTCGTGGAAGGCGTGGCGCGCCGGCTCGATCCCGAATTCGACATGTGGTCGGCGGCGGAGCCGGTCGTGTCGGAATGGGTGCAGCGCTTCGTCGGTCCACACGGCGTCGTGACGGAGTTCGCGGACGGGCTTTCGGCGGTCGCGCGGATCGCGCGGCAGATGCCGGCGCTCGCGCGCCGCTTCGACCGGATCAGCGAGAACCTCGAGGCGTCCACCGGCAACGGCCTGAAGCTCGACGACGAGACGATCCGCGGCATCGGCAAGGAAGTCGCCCGCAACACGCGCTGGAACCGGATGGCCTTGTGGCTGATAGCAGTGATCGCGCTGGTGGCGAGCCTTTCCGCCCTCATCCGCGGCTGACGGCCTCGCGCGCGGTTGCAGCATGTCTATAGTGCCGGCGCGGCAGTTCGGGAGCGGGCCTTGAGCGTCCTTCGGGCAAAGCGAATCCTCCTCGTGATCTCGGGCGGCATCGCCGCCTACAAGGCGCTCGACCTCATCCGCCGGCTGAAGGAGCGCGGCGCAACGGTGCGCGTGGTGATGACCGAGGCCGCGACGCGCTTCGTCACCCCGATGGCGGCGCAGGCGCTCGCCCACGACCGCGTGCTCACGGACCTGTGGGACCGCGAGGCGGAGCACGACATCGGTCACATCCGCCTCTCGCGCGAGGCCGACCTCATCGTCGTCGCCCCCGCGACCGCCGATCTGATGGCGAAGATGGCGCACGGCCTCGCCGACGATCTCGCTTCCGCGGTCCTGCTCGCAACGACGCGGCCGGTGCTCGTCGCGCCCGCCATGAACCCGGCGATGTGGAGCCATCCGGCGACCGCCCGCAACGTCCGCCAGCTCCGGGCCGACGGCATCCGCTTCGTCGGCCCCGAGACGGGCGAGATGGCGGAGCGGGGCGAGGCGGGGCTCGGGCGCATGGCGGAGCCGCTGGCGATCGCCGCGGCCGTCGAGGCGTTCTTCGCCGGGCGCACCGGCCCGCTTTCCGGGCGCCGCGCGGTCGTGACCTCCGGGCCGACC
>JAEZEK010000340.1 GCA_023417735.1 Pseudomonadota bacterium
CTTCCCCGCCGCCCGGCTGCGCCTGCTGCGGCTGGCGCCGCTGCTCCCGCTGCGGTTGCTCGCCCTCGGCCTGAGGACGCTGCTGGCGTTGCGGCCGTTGCCCGGCGTCGGCGGGAGCGCCTTCACCGGGGGCCGCCTGCCCCGGCGGCCTGCGACGGACCGGTGGTGCGTCCGGATCCCCGGGCGCCTCCTCAGGCTGCGCCTGGGCAAGAACGTAAGGCACCGCGGCACTCTGGCCGGCTCGGACGGGCTCCGCCGCCTGCGCCATCGCGATCGGCATGACGGTGCCGGCGAGCAGCAGCAATCGCAACTTCATCATCGAATTCCTGAGCTATTGGCCCCCTCAGTCGGACCGGAACGGAGGATCAGGGGCAATTGTTCCGGAATCAGGGCGGAGGAAGGGCGGCGGCGTGCTCGGCCATCTCTTCGGAAAGGACGAGCGTGGTCCGCTCCCGCGAAACCGGCACGAAGCCGAGGCGCTGGTACATCGCGAGCGCCGCCGGATGGTCGAGCGTGCAGGTGCTCACCCGCATCAGCGGCGCGCCGCGCGAGAATCCCTCCTGGATGGCGTTGGAGAGGAGCCACGGCCCGATCCGCCGCCCGATCCACTCGGGAGAGAGCCCGAAATAGACGAGCGTGACGGCGTCGGCGCCGAAGTCGAGTTCGAAGAACGCCGCCGGCGAACCGTTGCCGTAGAGCACCCAGACCTCCACGCCCTCCTTGTGGACCCGCCCCGCCAGCGCGGCGTCGTCGAGGCCCGCCCGCTCGAGCCAGAGCCAGGGCCGGCCGACGGTGCCGTAGAGATAGCGGTAGAAGTGAAGGGGGATGTGCTCCGCCCGCATGAGGGCGAGGCGGAAACCGGCCGGCTGCGGCGGCGTGATTCCGGCTGGCGCGGCGCGCTCGAGCCGCGTCACGATGACGTCGACCGTGCGGCTCATGCCGGGCCGGTCGCCACCGGTGCGTCCGGGCGGCTGCCCCACTCGGCCCACGACCCGTCGTAGAGGGACACGTCCGGCTTCCCGGCCGCGACGAGCGCGAGGCTGAGCACGGCGGCCGTCACGCCGGAGCCGCAGGTCGTGACCACCGGCCGGTCGAGCGGGACGCCGGCCTCCTCGAAGGCAGCGCGGATCCGCTCGGGCGGAACAAGCCTCCCGTTCTCGACGAGCCGGTCGAAGGGGAGGTTGCGCGCGCCCGGCATGTGGCCGCAGGCGAGCCCGGGCCTCGGCTCGGGCGCCTCGCCTGCAAAGCGCGCGGCCGAACGCGCATCGACCACGGTCGCCTTGCCGTCCGCGAGCGCATGCCGGACGTCCGCGAAGCTCCTGACGGCATCGGCATGCAGCGCAGCGGTGAAGCGCCCGGGCGCCGGCTTCGCCTCGCCCTGCTCCAGCGGCAGGGCGGCCGCGCGCCAGGCCGGCAGGCCGCCTTCGAGGATCCGGACGTCGCGCGCGCCGAACGTCACGAATGTCCACCAGACGCGGGGTGCGGAGAACAGCCCGGCGCCGTCATAGACCACGATCGTGTCGCCGTCGGAGAGGCCGAGCGCGCTCGCCGCCGCGGAGAAGGAGGCTTCGTCTGGCAGCATGTGCGGCAGGTCGGTGCCGCGGTCCGCGATCGCGTCGATGTCGAAGAACACAGCGCCGGGAACGTGCGCCGCGCGATACTCCGCCTTCGCGTCCCGGTTCTGGGCCGGCAGGTACCAGGACGCGTCGACGACTTTCACGGCCGGGTCGTGGAGCCGCGCGGCGAGCCAGTCCGGGCTGACGAACAACGTGCTCATGCCGGCTCCGCGAACCGCAGGCGTATGCGCCGGTTCTGGCGCCCCTTCTTCTCGATCTTCGTGATCGCAAGGAGGCCGATCTCCGCGGTCGAGCGAACATGCGTGCCGCCGCAGGGCTGGAGGTCGACGGCGCCGTCCTTGCCGATGGCCACGAGCCGGACCCGCCCCGACCCGGAGGGCGGCTTCACCTTCATGGTGCGCACCAGGCCCGGATTGTCGGCGAGCTCGTCGTCGGTGATCCAGCGCGTCGCGATCGGGTGGTCGGCCGCCACCAGGGCGTTGATCGCCTCGGTGAGCCGGTCGCGGTCGACGGCGCCGGCATCCTCGATGTCGAAGTCGAGCCGTCCCTCGTCCGCGCCGATCGCGCCGCCGGTGACGGGGAAGGGAATGAGCGAGCAGAGGAGGTGGAGCGCCGAGTGCATCCGCATGTGGCGGTGCCTGCGCTCCCAGTCGATCCGTGCGCGGACGCGGGCGCCCGTTCCGATCCGCTGCCCGTCGGCCGGGATATGGAGAATGGCGCCGGGTGCTGCGCCGGCAAGGGTCGATACGATTGGAACCGGCTCGCCGCCGTCCGCCAGGAGGATCCCGGTGTCGCCCGGCTGCCCGCCCGCCGCGGGGTAGAAGACCGTGCGGTCGAGCACGATGCCGCCGTCCGGTCCCACATCGATCACGGCCGCGTCGCAGTCGACGAGATAGGCGTCTTCGCGGAAGAGGGGCTCGGTCTGCATGGTCAGTCCGCGGGGAGGAAGGGGATCGGGACCGGGGGCTTCTCTTCGAGCCATTCGGGCACCGGCAGGCCCTTGCCGCGCAGGAAGGCCGGGTTGAAGAGCTTGGAGGCGTAGCGCGTGCCGTAGTCGCAGAGCACGGTCACGATCGTGTGGCCGGGGCCGAGTTCGCGCGCCATCCGGATCGCGCCGGCGACGTTGACGCCGGACGAGCCGCCGACACAGAGGCCCTCGTTCTCCAGCAGATCGAAAACGAGCGCGACGGATTCGGCGTCCGGAACCTGGCATGCGAATTCGATGGGGGCATCCTCGAGATTGCCCGTGACGCGGCCCTGCCCAATCCCTTCCGTGACCGAGCTTCCCTCCGCGCGCAGCTCGCCTTCGGCATAATAGGCATAAAGGGCCGAGCCCGGCGGATCGGCGATCCCGATCTGGATGTTCCGGTTCTGCTCCTTCAGGAACAGGCCCACGCCCGCAAGCGTGCCTCCCGTCCCGACGGAGCAGATGAAGCCGTCCACGCGACCGCCCGTCGCCTCCCAGATCTCCGGGCCGGTCGAGTCGACGTGCGCCTGGCGGTTCGCCACGTTGTCGAACTGGTTCGCCCAGATCGCGCCGTTCCGATCCTCGCGGCCGATCTGCTCGGCGAGCCGGCCGGAGATCTTCACGTAGTTGTTCGGGTTGCGGTACGGGACTGCGGGCACCTCGACGAGCTCCGCGCCGTAATAGCGCAGCATGTCCTTCTTCTCTTCGGACTGCGTCTCCGGGATGACGATCACCGAACGGTAGCCGAGGGCGCGCGCGACCAGCGTCAGCCCGATGCCCGTATTCCCCGCAGTGCCTTCGACGATGGTCCCGCCCGGCTTCAGCAGGCCCTTGCGCTCGGCGTCGCGCACGATCCAGAGCGCGGCGCGGTCCTTCACCGACTGGCCGGGGTTCAGGAACTCGGCCTTGCCGAGAATCGTGCAGCCGGTCGCCTCCGACGCCTGCCGCAGCCGGATCAAGGGCGTGTTGCCGATCGTGTCGAGGACGGAATCTGCTGACGGCATCGGGCTCGGTCGGGTTCCTCTTTCGAGCGGCAGGCTAGTCGGGGGAGGGCGTCCGGGCAAGGCGGCGCAGCTCGCCCGGATGCGGGGGTGAGGACGCGCGGAGATTGGGGGCGGAACGGCCGGCGCCGCCGTGCCGGCAGCGTCACCCCGCCGGTTCGGTCCGCGGCTCGCGCAGGAGGTGAGCGCGGAGATCGGCGACCTCGCCGCGCAGCGCGCGCACCTCGACCAGCACCTGCTCCTGCTCGTTCAGCATCGCCTCGCGCTCGGCATGGGCCTCCTCCTGGTGCTGGCTCTGCATGGCGTCGACGATGATGCCGACGAAGAGGTTGAGGACCGCGAAGGTGGTGACCGCGATGAACGGGATGAAGAAGGCCCACGCGCCCGGAAACACCTCCATCACCGGCCGCGCGATCCCCATCGACCAGCTCTCCAGCGTCATGATCTGGAACAGCGAATAGGCGGATGCGCCGATCGACCCGAACCAGTCGGGGAAGGCTGCACCGAACAGCTTCGTCGCCATGACGGAGAACACGTAGAAGATCAGGCCGAGCAGGACGGCGATCGATCCCATGCCGGGGATGGCGTTGAGGAGCCCCGTCACCACCCGCCGCATGGACGGGATCGTTCCGATCAGGCGCAGCACCCGCAGCACCCGGAAGGCGCGCAGGATCGACAGGTTGCCGGTCGCCGGGACGAGCGCCACGCCCACCACGACGAGATCGAACACCCGCCAGGGATCACGGAAGAAGGCCTTGCCGCGCACGTAGAAGCGCAAGGCCAGCTCGGCCACGAAGATGGCGAGGATCGCGCGGTCGAGCGCGACGAGGAGCGGCCCTGCGGACGCCATGGCGCTGGGGCTGGTCTCCAGCCCGAGCGTGATCGCATTCACGATGATCAGCGCGATGATCGCCCGTTCGAACGCGGGCGAATCGACGATCGGTCGCAGGCGCTCGCGCAGCGGGTTCGGCATGATCGGGACGGCTCCTCGGCGGTTTCGCGGGCGCAAACTGGTCAGCCGGCGAGGAAAGGTCAACCGGCGGCGATGGGACACGCCGCCGGTCCGGGCGGACGCGAGAACACGCTTCTCCGCCGACATGCCGCCTTAACCCGAACACGCAAAGCAATTGCGCGAGCGCTGGCGCAATGTTCGGAGGATGCCATACCGTTCCGCAGCGCTGTCTGGCGCACGGGAGGCTGCGAAGAAGATGACAATGATCCCTTTTATGGCTGGCGGGCGGTTCTCGGCGCGATCTCTGCTGTGCGCCTTCCTCGTCATTGCGCCGGCAGCGTCGACGGTTCGGGCGGAAGACAGGGCGTTGCAGGAGGCGACCGCCTTCTTCGGGCAGGTCCTGCACATCGAGACCGGCGTGCCGGCACTCGTCGTTGCCGCCGTCCGGGGTGAGGAGGTCGCGATCGAAGGATTCGGGGAACGCGCCGACGGGTCAGGACAGGAGCCGGACGGCAGGACGCTGATGCGGGTCGGCTCGATCACGAAGGCCTTCGCCGGGCAGGTCCTCGCAAGCCTCGTCGCCGACGGAACGGTCGGGCTCGCCGACCCGCTTGCAGATCACCTGACCTGGGCGAAGAGGGGCTCGGATGACGCCGGCGGGCCGATCCGACTCATCGACCTGGTGACGCACTCCGCCGGCCTTCCGCGCGAGGTCCCGCACGAGCCCGGCAGCGAGGAAGACCCCTTCGCCAACATCACGCGAGCCGCATTCGAGCAGTGGCTCGGTTCCGAGCCGCTCCTGTTCCGCCCGGGATCGGCCGTCCTGTACTCCAACTTCGGCTTCGACCTGCTCGCAGCGGCTCTCGGTTCCGCGGCCGGAACCACTTATGCGGACCTGCTGCGAGAGCGGGTCACGGGTCCGATCGGGATGAACGACACGACCTTTGTTCCGAACGAAAACCAGTCTGGCCGGATCATGCAGGGCCACGGGTTCGAGGGCGAGGCGCTGCCTGCCGTCCCGACGGGCGACGCCATCGTCGGCTCAGGCGGGCTCTATTCGACCGCCGAGGACATGGCGCTGTGGCTGAAATGGCACCTCGGTCGCTTCGCCGATGACGGCGCGGACGTCCGGCTGATCGACCACGCGAGCTATCTCTACCGCGACGGCCTCAAGATGGTGTTCGGCATGGATGAATCGGGCCGGATGGACGCGATCGGGCTCGGCTGGGTCGTCATGATGCCGCGCGAGGACCGCCCGCTGATCCTGCAGAAAGCCGGCGGGCTGCAGGGCATCTTCTCTTATGTGGCGTTCGCGCCGACACGGAATGTCGGTGTGTTCGTCGCAATAAACGCGTTCGACTTCGGCGCAGCGATGGCCATGACCGAAGCGGCGAACGACTTCATCGCCAGCCTCTCGCCACGGTGAGGCGGCGCCTTCGGCCGGGGCGATCCGAGAAGCGGACGCATTGCATAGGCGGTCAGGCGGATGTGTACGCCCGCACCGGCCCGAGGCGGAGCGCCATGGGCGTGCGGTCGCCCGTCCCAGGGGCTCGAAAAAGAAAAGGGGCTAGCTTCAGCAGCTAACCCCTTCTCGAATATGGCTCCCCGGGCCGGATTCGAACCAGCGACCAACCGGTTAACAGCCGGTTGCTCTACCGCTGAGCTACCGGGGATCGATGGGGCCGCATATATCGGGGCGGATCGGGTATTTCAAGCGCGCCCTTTGCGCGGAGAGACGGCAACGCGAATGATGCAATTCCCTCCGGACCCGGCGGACGCCGCACCGCTGCCGCGCAAGCTCCGCCTCGGCCGCCACCGGATCCCGCTCCCGCAATCGCCGCTCCTCAGGATCGTGCTGGGGAGCCTTCTCGTCGTCGGCGGGATGTTCAGCTTCCTGCCGGTGCTGGGGGTCTGGATGATCCCGCTCGGGCTCATCGTCCTCTCCATCGACCTGCCGCCGGTCAGGCGCTGGCGGAGGCGCTTCACGGTGTGGTTCCATCGCCGTTATCCGAAGCTTGCCGCATGGACCGACCCGGGGCCGCAAAACGGCTTGCGTGACGAGCCGAATTCCCGATAATCCCCGGACGCTCTGGTTCCCCGCCGGCGCGCCACGCGCCTGGGGATGAAATGGGAATGCGGTGCGGAGGGACCCAAGCCGGGCCTCCAATGCCGCAGCTGCCCCCGCAACTGTAAGCGGCGAGCCCACCCGCACTCTGCCACCGGAAACGGGAAGGCGCGGGGAGGGCGGCGACCCGCGAGCCAGGAGACCAGCCCGGGCGAGGCGCTCTACCCGCCGTCGGAGGGACGGCAAGGAGGTTTCCATGGATTTCGCTTCGCGTTCGACGACATCAGCCGTTCACCTGCCGAGATGGCAGGGATTGGCGGCGCTCGTCTTCGGCATCGCGGTGGTCTTCGCCGCCGGCTTCGCCAGTCCCGCGGCGCTCCACAACGCCACGCACGACACGCGCCACGCCTTCGGCCTTCCCTGCCACTGAGGGCGCCATGCTTCGCAATCTGGTACTGAGCGCCGCGGCCGCAGGGCTCGCGGCGGGGCTCCTCACGTCCGCGCTCCAGCACGTGACCACCACGCCCCTCATCCTGGAGGCCGAACGCTACGAGGACGGCGCCGGCCATCACGGCGGCCATGCCGCGCTCGGCTCGGAGGGGTTGGTCCTTCTCGTCCATTCCGTCGCGCCGGACGCCGGCGACCATGACGAATGGCAGCCGGCCGACGGCCTGGAACGCACCCTCTACACATCGCTCGCCACGATCGTGCTCGGGATCGGCTTCGCCCTCGTCCTGCTCGGCGCGATGGCGGTGACGGGCCGCGCGATCGATGGACCAACCGGGCTCGCCTTCGGTGTCGCCGGCTTTGCCGCGGGGGCGCTCGCGCCGGCGCTCGGCCTGCCGCCCGAGATCCCGGGGAGCGGCGCGGCGGCCCTGGCCGACC
>JAEZEK010000351.1 GCA_023417735.1 Pseudomonadota bacterium
GTGGTTGGCGGGACCACGGTGGCGCGTCCGCGCACCCGCGGCGGCGGGGCGACGGCATAGCCGCCGGGCGGCGGGACCACGACGTAGCGCGACGGCGGCGGGACGACGAAGGTGTATCCCGGCTGCGGGCGTCGGTTGAGGTCGATCGGCACGCCGGTGCCGTGGACCGCGGGCGCACGCCGCACCTGGGCGACCCACTGCCCGTCATATTGCGGCGCCGGGGGGACGTATTGCGCGACCGCAGGGGCCGAGGACGACGCGGCCCACAGGCACGCGGCAATAATCGCTCTTCGCATGGGCGTACTCGCTACTGACCGTTGCGTGGGTGGCGGCGTAACGGCCGCCTGGCTGCACTCCATGATGCGGGCGAGGCCGCGGAGAACCGTAAACCCGCCTGCGCAAATGTGCGAAGAGGATCATCGATCCGTCAACTTGGTGAATCGGCGCTTGCCGGCTAAGAGGCGGGCTTCGGAGGAAAACGGCTGTGACGCTCGCCGAAGGTCTGGCACAGGGTTCCGACGGACGCTGCCGGTGCTGGTGGCCCGGCGACGACCCGCTCTACCGCGCCTATCACGACGCGGAATGGGGCAGGCCAGTCGCCGACGACGTCCGGCTGTTCGAGAAGATCTGCCTGGAAGGTTTCCAGTCCGGGCTGTCCTGGCTGACGATCCTGCGCAAGCGCGAGAACTTCCGCGCCGCCTTCGCCGGCTTCCGCCCCGCCGTGATCGCGGAATTCGGCCCGGACGAGGTGGCGCGCTGCCTGGCCGACGCGGGCATCGTGCGCCACCGGGGCAAGATCGAGTCGGTCGTCAACAATGCGCGCCGGGCGCTGGAGCTCGCGGAGGAGGCGGGCTCCATAGCCGCGTTCGTCTGGCGCTACGAGCCGCCGCCGGAGCGCCGGCCGAGGAGCATGGACCGCAGCGCGATCGTGCCGCAGACTGAGCAGTCGCTGGCGCTCTCGAAGGCGCTGCGCAAGCGCGGCTGGAGCTTCGTCGGGCCGACCACCATGCATGCCTTCATGCAGGCGGTCGGGATCGTGAACGATCATCTCGAGGGCTGCTTCTGCCGCGCCGAGGCCGAGGCCGAGAGAACCGCCTTCGTGCGCCCGGCATGAGTGCCGGCAGGCGAATGGACACGATTGGGGAGGAAAGGTGACATGGCCGAGGCGAACACCCATTCCGGCGGCTGCCATTGCGGCCGCGTGCGGTTCGAGGCGGCGACCGATCTGTCGACGGTGATCGCGTGCAATTGCTCGATCTGCTCGAAGAAGGGCCTGATGCTGACCTTCGTGCCGGACGAGGCGTTCAGGCTCGTCGACGGCTACGACTTCCTCGTCGACTACCAGTTCAACAAGCACGTGATCCATCACCTCTCCTGCGGCCGCTGCGGGGTCGAGCCCTTCGCGCGCGGGACGGCGCCCGACGGGAAGGCGATGGTGGCGGTGAACGTGCGCTGCCTCGACGGCGTCGATCTCGACGCGGTCACGCCGACGCCGTTCAACGGCCGCGAGGCTTAGCGCGGCAGGTCGCCCGCGGACGGTTGTTGCCCGCCGCCATCTGGGCTAGAGGAAGGCCGCGCCCGCCGGACTGGCGGGCTTTCCGCATTTCCGCGGCCGCATCGCCGCCTGACAGCACGAACGCCATGGCCGGGCCCAACAAGCCGAACAAGCTCCAGCCGCGCCTTCCGCGCGGCTTCGCCGACCGCACCCCGGAGGAGATCCGCGCGGTCGAGCGCATGATGGCGACGATCCGCGGCGTCTACGAGCGATACGGCTTCGAGCCGGTCGAAACGCCGATGGTCGAGTACACCGACGCGCTCGGCAAGTTCCTGCCCGACCAGGACCGGCCCAACGAGGGCGTGTTCTCGTTCCAGGACGACGACGAGCAGTGGCTCTCCCTGCGCTACGACCTGACCGCGCCGCTCGCCCGCTACGTCGCGCAGAATTTTGAGGCGCTGCCGAAGCCCTACCGGAGCTACCGCGCCGGCTGGGTGTTCCGCAACGAGAAGCCCGGCCCGGGCCGTTTCCGCCAGTTCATGCAGTTCGACGCGGACACGGTCGGCGCGCCGTCGGTCGCCGCCGACGCGGAGATCTGCATGATGGCCGCCGACACGATGGAAGCGCTCGGCGTTCCGCGCGGCCAGTACGTCGTCAAGGTCAACAACCGGAAGGTCCTCGACGGGATCATGGAGGTGATCGGCCTGGAGCGGGCCGAGGACAGCACCCGTCGCCTCACGGTGCTGCGGGCAATCGACAAGCTCGACCGACTCGGGCCGGACGGCGTGCGCCAGCTTCTCGGCGAGGGCCGGAAGGACGAGAGCGGCGACTTCACCAGGGGCGCAGGCCTCCGCCCGAACCAGATCTCCGCCCTGATGAACCTCTTCGAGCTGGCCGGCATCGACGAGATGATGGACTTTTCGAGCCGCTACACGCTCGTCGAAGGGTTCAGGACCGAGTTCGCGCTGAACGAACACTTCGAGAAGGGGCTCGAAGAGCTCAAGCAGATTTCCGATCTCGTGCTCGCGGCCGGCTACGACGCCGGGCGCATTCAGATCGACCCGTCGGTCGTGCGCGGGCTCGAATACTACACCGGCCCGGTGTTCGAGGCGCAGCTGACCTTCGAGGTGCCCGGGGAGGATGGCCGCCCGGTCGTGTTCGGGTCGGTCGGCGGCGGCGGGCGCTATGACGGCCTCGTCGGGCGCGTGCGCCGCGCGGGCCTGCCGGCGGCCCG
>JAEZEK010000475.1 GCA_023417735.1 Pseudomonadota bacterium
GCCTGGGACCGGCTCGCGGCGATGTGGAACTGCAGCGGTCGGCCGCCCAGGCGCAGCGTCACCGCCTCGCGGTCGCACCCACCGGGATCCGCCGCGGCCTGGAGATCGCCGCCGCCTTCGCCGCCGGGCTCGAGCAGCAGGGCCTCGAAGCCCGAGCCCGAGAAGAACCTGACGAGCGCCGATTCGCCGTGCTCCTTGCGGGCCGTCGCAGCCAGCGCCTCGATCAGCAGCGCCGAATCGCCGACCGGCGTGCGGACCCTCCACGCCCGGCAGAGGAGCGGGACCGCCCGCCCGGGAAGATGAAGCCTCGCCAGGGTCCCTGCCTCGCCGGCGATGCGCGCCACGCTTTCCACATCCCGCCGGAGCGGATGGTTGACGGGGAAGCGCCGCCCTGCGAGGTCTGCGAACTGCGTGGCGCCGAGCTCGGCGCCGCCGGCCGGATTCGCCCACAGCACCCGCCGGCCGTCGTTCGACCAGAGCCACGCCGGAACGGGCGAGAGGAGCCGCTCGGAAAGCTCCGGCATTCCGCTGAAGGCGAGCGCGGAATCGCGCCAGTGCATCATGGATCGCGCCTCGGATCCGGGTTTCCTGAGTGGTTAATGGAACGTTACGCGAGAGACGGGGCTCAGGCCAGTGCGCAAGCCGCCTTCCGCGCAGGTTTCGGCCGCACTGGTTAACGCCGAAGGCTGCCGTTCTGCCGCAAGGCACAATTTATGTTGCACTGCACAATAAGACGGCCTATATGCCTCGGATAGGCGGCGGGACGAGCGTCCCGCGCGCCCCGACCACACAGGAGAACTTGCCATGGCCGATCCCGTGCCGAGCACCAAGACGGGCCGCAGCGCCAAGGCCGTCCTGCAGGAAGCCGGCGAGCAGGCTGCAGCGGCGGTGAACGCGGCCGCCGATACCGCAGCGGCTGCAGCCGAGACGACCGCCGGGGCCGCTCCGGCTGCCGCTGCGGAGGGCTTCCAGGCCGCCGCCTTCGACCTGCCCGAGATGTTCAGGTCGCTGACGGACCCCAACATCAGCCAGACGCGCGACTTCTATGCGCGCGTGAAGACCGCCACCGAGGACGCCACGACGGCGCTCGGCGACACGTTCGAGACCACCCGCAACGGCATGCTCGAGCTGAACATGAAGGCCCTCGATGCCGCCAAGGCGAATGCCGACGCCGGCTTCGAGCTCGCCCGCCAGCTCCTCGCCGTGAACTCGGTCGCCGACGCGATGCAGATCCAGAGCACCTTCCTGCGCGAGCGGATGGAGTTCCTGGTCGGCTACGCCAAGGACGTCCAGGGCACCTGGACCAAGGTCGCCCAGGAAGCCGCCGAGCCGGCGAAGTCGGTGGTCAGCAAGACCGTCGGAGAGTTCCGCCAGGTCGCGTGAGCGATCGGCGGCGCGGTTGCGGGGCCCGGTTCGTCCGGGCCCCTTTTCGTTCCGGGGGCACCGCGAACCGCGACTTGCGTTGTTCGGCAAGGACGCGCAAACCGGCGCCCGTGATGGCGGTGATCTGAGATGTACTCTGAAACCAGCAACGGGGTTCGGGTCACGGTGGACCCGAAATACCTCGAGGACGAATCCGACCCTGGAGAGCGGCGCTTCTTCTGGTCCTACACGGTCGCGATCGAGAACCACGGCGACAGCGCCGTCCAGATCGTCGCCCGCCATTGGGTGATCACCGACCAGAACGGCAGGCGCCAGGATGTGCGCGGCACGGGGATCGTCGGCGAGCAGCCGGTGATCCAGCCCGGCGAGCGCTTCACCTACACCAGCGGCTGCCCGCTCGAGACCCCCTCCGGCATCATGGTCGGCAGCTATCAGGCGCGCGGTCCGGACGGCGAGACGATCAGCATCGCCATTCCCGCCTTCTCGCTCGACCTGCCGGACGCCCGCCCGATCCTGAACTGAGGCTTCAGCCCTTCGGCAGGAACTGGTTCGGGTCGAAGGAATAGTGCAGGCCGCAGAACTCGCAGCGGACGTCGATCTGCCCGTCCACCGTCGATTCCTCGATCTCCTCCGGCGAGAACTGGCCGAGCACCTGCTCGATCCGCTCGCGCGAGCACGAGCAGCGGTCCTGCAGCTCGATCGGCTCGAAGACGCGCACGCCGCGCTCGTGGAAGAGCCGGTAGAGCAGCCGCTCGGCGGCGATGTCCGGATCGGTCAGCTCGTGGTCTTCCACGGTGTCGAGGAGCGCCGCCGCCTCGCGCCAGGCGTCGTCGTCCTCCGCCTCGGCGTCTGACGCCGCGTCCGCCCCTTCGGGCGCGTCGCCGCCGGGCAGGTCGCGGACCGGCAGGCGGTCCTGCGATTCCGGCAGGAACTGTCCGATGATGCCGCCCGCCCGCCAGCTCTGGCGGGCCGCGCCCGCCGGATCGCGCTCGAACATCTCCGCCACCGCCAGCCGGATCCGCGTCGGGATCTGCTCCGACTGCCGGAAATAGGTGTGCGCCGCCTCCTCCAGGCTGTCCGCCTCGAGCGGCACGTAGCCCTGGTAGCGCTGCTGCGTCCGGCCCTGCTCGATCGTCATGGCGAGCGTGCCGCGCCCGAGGAGGTTCGCCGCGTTCGCCCGCCCGTCCGATTCCGCCGCGCTCACCGCCTCCGCGTCGAAGGTTGCCGTCGCCCGGATCTCGCCCGGCGTCCTGACGTCCACGACGATCATCGACACCGGCCCGTCGGTCTGCGTCTGCAGGATGAAGCGGCCGACGTCCTTCAGCGACGTCGCGAGAAGCGAGGCGAGCACCGCCGCCTCGCCGACGAGCACCTTCACCGGGCGCGGAAAATCGTGCCGGCTCAGGATCGCGTCGATCGAGTGCCCGAGCGTGACGACGCGCCCGCGCACCGCGAGGCCCTCGACCTGGAACGGCAAGGCGCGGTCGTCCGTCTCCCTGTGGCCCGTCGCGTCCGCCATCAGGCCGAGGCCCCCAGGCACCAGGCGAGTATGCCCTTCTGCGCGTGGAGGCGGTTCTCGGCCTCGTCGAACACCACCGATTGCGGCCCGTCGAAGATCTCGGCCGTCACCTCCTCGCCGCGATGGGCGGGCAGGCAGTGCATGAAGATGGCGTCCTTCCCTGCACGCTCCATCAGGCGCCGGTTGACCTGGTAGGGCTGCAGGAGGTTGTGCCGGCGCTCGGCCTCGTCGTCGCCCATCGACACCCAGGTGTCGGTCACCACGCAATCGGCATCGGCGACCGCCGCCTCGGGATCGAAGCCGAAGCGGATGTCCGCGCCGGAGCGCGCCGCCCATTCGACCAGCTCCGGCTCCGGCGCGAGCTCCGGCGGCGTCGCCACGTCGAAGCGGAAGCCGAAATGCGGCGCGGCATGCACCCAGGAGGCGAGCACGTTGTTGGAGTCGCCCGACCAGGCGATCTTGCGGCCCTTGACCGGCCCGCGGTGCTCCTCGAACGTCATCAGGTCCGCCATGATCTGGCAGGGATGCGACTTCTGCGTCAGCCCGTTGATGACCGGAACGGTGGCGTTGGCGGCCAGTTCCAGCAGCGCGTCGTGGTCGAGGATGCGGATCATGATCGCGTCGACGTAGCGCGACAGCACGCGCGCGGTGTCGCCGATCGTCTCGCCGCGGCCGAGCTGCATCTCCTCGCCGGTGAGCACGATCGTCTCGCCGCCGAGCTGGCGCATGGCGACGTCGAACGAGACGCGGGTCCGCGTCGACGGCCGCTCGAAGATCATGGCGAGCGTCCGCCCGGCGAACGGGCCGCGCGCCGCACCGTCCGGGTCGGCCTTCATCCGGCGGCTGTCGTCGAGGATGGCCCGCAGCGTCGCCGACTGCATCTCGCAAAGGTCGAGGAAGTGCCGCGGCTGCCGCAGCCGCGCATCGTGCGCCGTCATTCGGCCGCCTCCCGCTTGGCGAGCCGGCCGAGCGCGCGGTCGAGGCGGGCGACCGCCTCATCAACCTCCGCCTCGCCGACGGTGAGCGCCGGCAGGAGCCGCACCACGTTGTCGCCGGCGGCGACCAGGAGCAGCCCCTCCTCGCGCGCCGCCGCGGCGACGTCGCCGTTCGGCGCCCGGCACTTGATGCCGAGCATCAGGCCCTCGCCGCGGATCGCCTCGACCACCCCGCCATGCGCGTCGACCAGGCCGGCGAGCTTCTGCTTGAGCAGGAGGCCGGTCTGCCGCACGCGCTCCAGGAAGCCGTCCTCCAGCACGACGTCGAGCACGGCGTTGCCGACCGCCATGGCGAGCAGGTTGCCGCCGAAGGTCGTGCCGTGGCTGCCGGCCGTCATGCCGGCCGCCGCCGCCTCCGTGGCGAGGCAGGCGCCGAGCGGGAAGCCGCCGCCGATCCCCTTGGCGATCGCCATCACGTCCGGCGTGATGCCCGCCCATTCATGCGCGAAGAGCCGGCCGGTGCGGCCGATCCCGGTCTGGATCTCGTCGAGCACGAGGAGCAGGCCGTGCTCGTCGCAGAGCGCGCGCAGGAAGCGCAAATCCTCCGGCGCGAAGGCGCGGATGCCGCCCTCGCCCTGGATCGGCTCGACCAGGATGCCCGCCGTCTCCGGCCCGATCGCCGCCTTCACCGCCTCGCGGTCGCCGAACGGCACCTGGTCGAAGCCCGGCACCGGCGGCCCGAAGCCCTCGAGGTACTTCTTCTGCCCGCCGGCGGCGATCGCGGCCAGCGTCCGGCCGTGGAAGGCGCCCTCGAAGGTCACCAGCCGGTAGCGCTCCGGCCGCCCGTTCACGTAATGGAAGCGCCGCGTCGTCTTGATCGCGCATTCGATCGCCTCGGCGCCGGAATTGGCGAAGAACACCCGGTCGGCGAAGGTCGCCTGCGCCAGCCGCTCGGCGAGCCGCCGCTGGCCGTCGATCTCGAAGATGTTGGAGACGTGCCAGAGCTTCTCGGCCTGCGCCTTCAGCGCCGCGACGAGGTGCGGATGGGCGTGGCCGAGGCTGTTCACGGCGATGCCGCCCATGAAGTCGAGATAGCGTCGCCCGTCCGTCGCCACCAGCCAGGAGCCCTCGCCGCGATCGAAGGAGAGATCGGCGCGGGCATAGGTGGAATAGAGAGCGGACTCCGGAACGGCCTCTTTGGACATTGCACTGCCTGCTGGAAATCAAAACGCCGCCGGCGGGCGGCTCCCAAGACGGCGCGAATGTATCATGCGCGCCGCCGAAAGTGCAAATATCGCACGGCGCCGGCCCGCGCCCGCCTCCGCCAGGCGCAGCGTTCACCCTGCGGCGAACCCGCCGCTGGCCTCGCGCCCGCGAACAGGATAGAGGCGGCGCGACGCGAACCGCGCCCGGGAAGAGATGCTCCGCCCCCTCTACGAATGGACCATGCGGCTCGCCGCGAGCCGCAATGCCAGCACCGCGCTCGGCACCGTCTCCTTCATCGAGAGCTCGGTCTTCCCGATCCCGCCCGACGCGCTGCTCGTGCCGATGGTGCTCGCCAACCGCGCCCGCGCCTGGCGCTACGCCTTCGTCTGCACCGTCACCTCGGTGCTCGGCGGCCTCGCCGGCTATTTCATCGGCGCGCTCCTCTTCGAGCTGCTCGCCCAGCCGATCCTCGCCCTCTACGGCTATGCCGACAAGTTCCAGCAGTTCGCCGACGCCTACAACCGCTGGGGCGCCTGGGCCGTGCTCTTCGCCGGCGTGACGCCCTTCCCCTTCAAGGTCATCACCATCGCCTCAGGCGCGACGCAGCTCTCGCTCCCCGTCTTCATCGTGGCGAGCCTCGTCGCGCGCGGCATCCGCTTCTATGCGGTCGCCGGCCTCCTCTATCTCTACGGCCCGCCGATCCGCCGCTTCATCGAGGAGCGCCTCGGCCTTGTTTTCACCCTGTCGCTGGTGCTTCTCATCGGCGGTTTCGTGCTCGTGAAGTTCGTGGTCTGACGCCGCCGCCCCCATATGCTGCCCATGCCTTCGATG
>JAEZEK010000037.1 GCA_023417735.1 Pseudomonadota bacterium
GCCTAACGCCGGCACGAAGCGTCCTCCACCATCCAGCTCACGAGTTCCGCGAAGCTCATCCCGGCATGCGCTGCGAGTTCCGGGACCAGCGACGTGCGCGTCATTCCGGGCTGCGTGTTGACCTCCAGCCAGATCACCTCGCCGCTTCCATTCTCGTCGTATCGGAAGTCGGATCGGGTCACGCCGCGGCAGCCAAGAGCTTGATGCGCTTCAAGGGAGAGCCTGCGGAGATTTTGGTAAACAAATGGTTTAAGCGGGGCCGGAACGATGTGCCTGGAGCCGCCTTCGGCATACTTCGCATCGTAATCGTAGAAGCCGTGGCCGACCGGGACGATCTCGGTAACGCCGAGCGCCTCGCCGCCGATCACGGCGCAGGTGAGCTCGCGCCCCGGCACGTAGCGTTCGACCATGACCTGCTCGCCATAGGACCATTCGGCGCCGAGCACGGATTGGGGCGGATGCGCCTGCCCCTCCGGCACGATGATCACCCCGAACGAGGAGCCCTCGGCCACGGGCTTCACCACGTAGGGCGGCGGCAGGACGTGCGCGCGCGCCGCTTCCGCGCGCGATACGATCCGATGCTCCACGACGGGGATGCCGGCGGCCTGCGCCACCGATTTCGCCTTGTGCTTGTTCATCGCCAGCGCCGAGGCCAGCACGCCCGAATGGGTGTACGGAATGTCGAGGATCTCGAGCACGCCCTGGATCGTGCCGTCCTCGCCGTAGGGCCCGTGCAACGCATTGAAGGCGACGTCGGGCCGCAGGTCCGAGAGCACGCGCGCGATGTCGCGGGTCACGTCGACGCGGGTGACGCGGTACCCGGCCTGCTCGAGGTCGTCGGCGCATTCCTTGCCAGAGGCGAGGCTCACCGGCCGTTCGGAGGACCAGCCCCCCATCAGCACGGCGACGTGCTTCGCTGCCATCCATCGGACTCCCTGTTCCTGATTCGGACAATCTGGCGCGCAAGACGGTTAGAAATCGTTAACCAGGCGCGCCCGCCCGGGCCGTTTGGCCGAGCTCAACGCGACCTCGGCGGGCGGCCGAAATCACCGGCTCCTTCGCTCGCTCGTCCGGCATCCGGGCCGGAACCCGAAGGGCGCCTTGCGCGCCGGCCCGCTTGCGTTGGCCGCAATGCGCCCGACATGTTAAGTGTATCGGCAGAGTGGGCGCCGATTACCGACGACTGGACAGATGAGACTGACCAAGCAGACCAGCTATGCGCTGCGCATTCTCCTGCATTGCGCGCTCCATCCCGATCAGCAGGTGAAGGCGGCGGAAATTGCCAGGGCGTATCAGATCACCGAATTCAACGTCCTGAAGATCATCCCGATTCTCGTTCATGGCGGGCTCGTGAAGACGACCCGCGGGCGCAAGGGCGGGCTCCGCCTCGGCCGGCCGCCCGGCGAGATCCGGATCAGCGACGTCGTTCGGCTGACCGAGGACGCCGACCTCCAGGCCGATTGTTTCGGCCAGGTCCAGGACAAGTGCCTGATCCGCCCGGCCGCCCCGATCAACCGCATCTTCAACAACGCCTTCAGCGCATTCCTCGAGGTGCTCGATCAGCACACGCTGGAGGACCTCGTGAAGGCGCGGAAGGCAGGTCAGGTCGTGATCCCGCCCGAGCGGCCGAGCCCAGCGGGGGGCGCCAAGACGATCGATCCCCTCATGGCCTATTTCGACTGACCGGCCTGGCCGCCGGGCGCGATCGCCGGAACATGCATCCTCGCGGCCTTTCGCCTTCGAGTTAAGCCTCGGGTAACCATGACCGGGCACGATGATTCGCGACACCATCAGCCGCGCATCGGTCCGGAATGGCGAGATCGGTCAAATTCGAAGCGGATATCGGGCACACCCGGCGCGCAGCCTGGTCGCGGCCGCTTCCGACTCTCGCCGCAACGCCCCCGACGCCCCTGCGGGAGCGGAGGGGCTTCACGCTGGAGCACGGACTGGCTTTGGCCGGCATTCTCCTCGCCGTCGCTTCGGGCACCTTCGCAGGAACGATGATCACCCGGGACCGGGCGACGGAAAGCGCATCGGCCCCCTCCTCCGGCGGATCCAGGATCGTCGTCGATTTCGAGCGGCACGAGGGCTGGAGCGACGGTCCGGCGGTCACCGGCTCGCTCGCCCGCAGCGTGGAGGCGAAGAGCGATTCGCGCAGCGCCGGCGGCGGCCCCGACGCGCCGACCGGCTCGAATCGCTCCGGCGGCGCTGCGGCCCTGGGCGCCGACAGCTACAGGCTCCTCGGCGTCTGGGACGGCTCGGCGCTGATCGAGAGCGACGAAGGCTTGCGCCAGGTGAAGCCCGGCGCGGTCCTGCCGGGCGCCGGCCGTGTCGAGGCGATCGAGCAGCGGTCGGGGCGCTGGGTCGTGGTGACGTCCGAGGGGCTGATCCGGTCGCCCCGGGAAGGCTCTCTCCGCCGGGCGCCCTTGCCGTGACCGGGTCCGCATCGGGCGGCGAGAAGCGGTCCGAGGCGAGGCGGCGGACGCGGCTGAGGTCGGGCAAGATCCTCGACGTGCGGAACGCCTTCCTCATCGAATGCCTGATTCACGACCGTTCGGATTTGGGCGCCCGCCTGCGGCTCGTCGAGCCCGCGCCCGTCCCCGACTTGATCCACCTCTTCGAGGACGACAGCGCCGAAGTCATCGGCGCGACCGTGGTCTGGCGGCGCGGGCAGGAAATCGGCGTGCGCTTCGAACTCGGCCGGGAGCGCCCGAGGATCAGCGGCCCGGAACGTGCCTCTCTCGCCGGCCGCTTCTACGCCGTCGGCCGGGATCCGGTCACGCGCCGATGAACTCGTGGACCTCCTCGAAGGAGGCGAAGCGGCGGGTGCCGAGGAGCGTCTCCACCTCGACGCTGCCGTCCGCGAAGAGGGCATAGCCGCGATCCTTGACCCAGCCGCGCTCCACGACCGCCTCGCTGGCGATCTCCGCCGGAGGGGCCGGCGTATGGACGCGCTCCGCCGAACGCCTCAGCACCGCCTCGAAGAAGGCGTTGAGCGCACCGAAGCCGTCGTAGAGCGCGCCGAGCAGGGCGAGCGCGAAGCCGCTCAGGACCGTGGTCTGCGCAATCGCCGTCGAAGGCGCGGTCGGCGCGACAGCAGCCGTCCCGCCCGCCGGGTCGAACCCGAATAGGCTCGGCGCCGCGGCCGCGGCCAGAAGCAGCCAGCCGAGCCCGGCCACGGCCAGGCCGGCCCAGGTCAGGCGGCCGATTCGCATGGGGTCCACGTCGCGATGATGATGGCGATCCTGCGCTCGGCCCGCTCGCTCACGACGGGATCTCGCTCTTCGGCACGAAGTTGAACTCCTCCACGAGGATCTCGCGGACCACCTCGTCGGCGAGGCGCGCGTTCACCTTGGCCGCGATCGACCGCGTGAGGGCGGCGAGATCGTAGCGGGCGAGGTTCCGGAAATCGAAGGTCGAATCGGAATAGATCGCCCGGAACGCCTCGTCGATCACGAAGGCCTGGGTGGGAACCGGCAGTCGCCCTCCCTTCTCCGAATCCACGGTCACCGCGAACTGCGCGACGACGTAGCCCTGGATCATGCCGTCCGCGATCATCGGGACGCTGATCGCGCGCGTCTTCTCGAGGCTGACGCCGGCGAGCGGGCTGCCTGCGCGCGCTTCCGACCCGGGCCCGAGCTTCCACTGGAGCGCGAAATAGCTCGACGCGACCGTGACCACGCACACCCAGGCGCCGGTGAGCAGGAACCGGATCACCGCGCGCGGCCCATCGATCCGGGACTGGACGAATAGGTCCCGTCGGACTGGGCGTCCTGGATCGCACCGGCGATGATCTCGGAGAGCTCCTGAGCCGCCCGAAGGTGGACTTCGAGCGCCGCCCGGTTCTCCTCCAGCCGGGCCCGCAGCGCCCGCAGGCGTCCCGCGATCACCTCCTCCTGGCCGGAGCGGTCGAGCGCGCGCATCGCACGGCTGAGCTCGAGCATGCCGAGGCTCTTGCGCTGGTTGAAATCGTCGAGATCGGCACCGCGCTGAAGGCGCAGGCACTCGGTCTCCTGTTCGACGACCTCCTCGACCCTGGCAACGGCCCTGAAGAAGGGTGCCATGCCGGGTGCGGCGGCGGGGGCACGGCCGGTCGGCGCATCGTGAGCCATCACCATCACGCCCCCGCCGCGATGGGCCGGAGCTGAGCGGCCGCCGGCAGTGCGGCCCGCTCGAGATCCGGACCGGCCGATGCCGTCCGGCCCGTGGCCGCGCCCGCGGCAGGACGCGCCGCAATCAGCGTATCCGCGATGCCGACGCCGCCCGCCGCGGCCACCTGCCCGGCGATCTGCTCGGCGAGCATGGAGCGCCAGATCGATCCGCTCGTCCCCTTTCCGAACACGCTGCTCGCCTCCTTGGGCAGGATCGATTCCACGAAGGTCTGCAGGACGAAGGCTTCGAAGCGCCTGTAGACGCTGCGGTCGTCGCCCGTTCCGCCGGCCCGGAGCGCGGAGCCGTTCCTGAGCGCGGTGAGGGTCGCCATCGGATCGCTCGGGCCGGGGCGAAGCGATGGGCGCCGCGCCTCAAGCGCCTCCGTGAACGAGCCCTGCTCCTCAAGCGGGACCAGCGGCAGCGCGTGCAGCCTTTCCGCCGCGGCGCGAAAGCGCGCCGGATCGGCGGCGCGCGCCACGTCGAGGATCAGATCGGACGGCGGGTTGACGGCCACGGCAGCATGCTCACGAACTCTGCGCGCCAGCTTGGCCGCGCAAGCTTACGGGAGGCTTGCGGGCCTGGCGGACAGGCACTGCTCGATGACCTCCCGAAGCTGATCGGCCTCGCTCTTCCTGAGCGATTCGACGGCGAGCGCCGCCGCCATGCGCTCCGCCTGCTTCAGGCGCCGCGAAGCATCGAGAAGCTCGGCCCGGCAGCGGTCGGCGTTGCGCCCGATCTCCTCCCCCTCCACCGCGAGACTGCGCAGTCGGCTGGCCATGGGCGCGACGAACAGGCCGTGCAGCGCGGCATCGCTTCCGAGCGCTTCGACCAGCAGGCGCCGCGCCTCGTCGTTCTCCGCGCGCCGGCGCTCCAGCTCTGCCAGCCGCCACTCGGCCATCCGGTGCAGCTGGCGCTGCAGGGTGACGATCCGCTCCAGCGATTGCAGGCGATCGGCCATCGCTCAGCCCGTCGCGAGCCAGGCGGCGAAGCCGGACACGAAGAGCTGCAGGTACTCCCGGATCAGGTCGTAGAGCAGGAACAGGCCACCCGCGAGCACGAAGGGCAGCGAGATGAAGTAGACGGGAATCTGCGGGGTCAGGCGGTTGGCGAGCCCGACGGCGAGGTTCACGATGACGGCATAGACGATGAAGGGGCTGCTGACGCGGAGCGCGAGCACGAAGGTTTCCGAGAGCCGGTCCGCGACCTCGGTCAGGCCGAACCGCGCTGCGAAGAACTCGCCCGCCGGCAGCGCGCCGTAGGAGGCGACGAGCGCCCTGAGGATCTCCCAGTGCTGCTCGGTCGCGAAGATCAGGATCGTCGCCGACAGCATGATGAGCGAGACGAGCGGCGGCAGCGGCTCGGATTCCTCGACGGGGGCGCCCGGCATGTTGCCGAGGCCGATCGCCATCGTCACGCCGGTGGCGAGCGTTTCCAGGGCGATGAAGAAGATCCGCCCCATCAGCCCGATGAGCGCACCGGTCAGGAGTTCGGAGACGATCAGCCGCGTCAGCGCCACGGGCGCATCGCCCGCGATCCCGGGATCGACCTCCGGCAGCAGGACCGGGGCGAGCGCGAGCGTGATCGCGATCGCCAGGAAGAGCCGCGCCTGGACGGGAATGCGCGGGCTGGACAGGCCCGGCATCAGCAGCAGACATGCGCCGATCCGGCAGAACAGGACGAAGGTGGCGAGCACCACCTCCGAGCCGAACAGGATCACGAGATGGTCCCGAGCGACTTGATCTCGACCCCGCGGGCGATTTCGAGGTGCGAGAGGACGGGCAGCGTCGCAAACAGCCGCTCGATGATGAGCCGGACGTAGGGCCGCGCCTCCGGCGCCGTGACGAGGACGAAGCTCTCGCCCTCGTCCATGCGATCGCGGATGGCCTTGGTCGCCTCCGTCCCGAACTGCTCGACCTGGCGCGGGTCGATGTCGAACTCGATCACCTCGCCCTTGGCGTCGCGCTTGACGCTCTGATGGAAGGCGAGATCCCACCGGTTGCCGAGGCGGAGCACCTTCAGGACGCCGTTCTCGGCCAGATCCCCGCAGATCTGCTGGGCGATCCGCATCCGCACGTGCTCGGCGACCTGCTCGGACCGGCGGACATGCGGCGCGATCTCGGCGATCGCCTCCAGGATCAGGTGCAGATTGCGGATCGAGACCCGCTCGGCGAGCAGGAGCTTGAGCACCGCCTGCAGCCCGGAATAGGAGAGATGGGCCGGGCAGATGTCCTCCAGCAGGCGCTTGTACTCGGGCTCGAGCCGGTCGAGCAGCATCCGCATGTCCTTGTAGGAGAGGAGCTGCGGGAGATTGTTCCGGATGATCTCGCTGAGATGGGTCAGGATGATCGAGACGTTGTCGACCGGGTTGAAGCCCTGACGCCTGAGCTCGCCCGAGAACGCCTCGGGTATCCACATCGCCTTCATGCCGAACGCGGGCTCGCGGACCTCGTCGCCCGGAAGGTCGGGCGCCCTGCCCTCGCCCATGATGACCATGAGCTCGCCGATCCGCACCTCCTGGGTCGCCGTCAGCGTGCCGTGGATCCGGACCTGGTAGGATTTCGGGCCGATCGTCAGGCTGTCGGTGAGCTTGATGTCGGGAACGACGAAGCCGTACTGCTGGGCGAACTTCCGCCGCATGCGGCCGACGCGGTGGGCGAGCTCGCCGTGGGAGGAAAGGAGCGCCACCGCGAGCTGCTTGCCGAGGCAGAGCTCGATCTCCGGCGTCTTGAGGGATTCCTTCACCGAATCGGCGGCCTCCCGGCGCTCCGCCTCCGCCGCCTCGTCCACCCGTGCCTGTTCGGCGGCCCGCACCCGCGCCAGGCGGACCAGGATCATGTAGCCGATCGACGCCATCAGGCAGCCGAGGAACGCGAAGGGCACGAACGGCAGGCCAGGCAGGACGGCGAGGATGATCATGAGGAGCGCCGCGACGAAGAGCGCGCGCGGATAGGAGCCGAGCTGGCCGAGCACCGCCTGCTCGGCCGAGCCGCGCGTGCCGCCCTTCGAGACCAGCAGGCCGGCGGCGAGCGAGACGATGAGCGCGGGGATCTGCGTGACCAGCCCGTCGCCCACGGACAGCTTCGTGAAGACGTCGGCGGACTGGCCGAGCGGCATGCCGTGGCGCGTGACGCCGATCAGGATGCCGCCGAAGATGTTCACCGCCGTGATGATGAGGCCGGCGATCGCGTCGCCGCGGACGAATTTCGACGCGCCGTCCATCGCGCCGAAGAAGGCGCTCTCCTCCTCCAGCTCGCGGCGCCGGTTCTGCGCCTGCTTCTCGTCGATCAGGCCGGCGGAGAGATCGGCGTCGATCGCCATCTGCTTGCCCGGGATCGCGTCGAGCGTGAAGCGCGCCCCGACCTCGGCGATTCGCGTCGCGCCCTTGGTGATGACGACGAAGTTCACCGTCACGAGGATGACGAAGACGATGAGGCCGATGACGAAATCGCCGCTCATCACGAAGCTCGAGAAGCCGCCGATGATGTAGCCGGCGGCGGTGACGCCCTCGGAGCCATCCGACAGGATGGTCCGCGTCGTCGCGATGTTGAGCGACAGGCGCAGCATGGTCGCGATCAGCAGCACGGTCGGGAAGGCCGAGAAGTCGAGCGGCTTCTGGATCCACAGGGCGACCATCAGGATCAGCACGGAGATCGCGATCGAGAGCGCCAGCCCCATGTCGATGAGGACCGGCGGGATCGGCAGGAACAGGATCGTCAGGATGACGACGATCCCGAGCGCGAAGCCGATGTCGCGGCCGCCCTTCCGGTCGACCGGCGCGGAGGAGACGAGCGTGTCGGCCATTACCCACCTTGGCGCATGCGGGCCGAACGATGCCCGATCAAGCTTGCGCGGAGGTGGTCGGGCGCGGCGGCGGCGCCCCGACCTAGAAGCCGCTTTCGATGCGGCCGTAGACGACTTCGGTGAAGGCGTAGATCTGCGCGCCGATGAATGGCGCGGTCAGCGTCATCGCCACCAGGATCACGACGATCTTCGGGATGAAGGTGAGCGTCATTTCCTGGATCTGCGTGACCGCCTGGAAGAGCGCGATGGCGATGCCGACGACCATTGCGGCGGCGACCGCGGGGCCGGAGCCGAGGATCACGGTCCAGATCGCCTGCTGGACGAGGTCGAGCGCGTCCGCCTCGTTCATCTCAGCTGATCGTCACGCCCGCCCCGAGGACGAGCTCCCTGCCGCCCTCCAGAAGAGCCACCGGCGCGCCCGAAGTGATGCGGATCGAGGCAATCTTGCCGGACAGGGCGCCGTCGGCGGAGGTCGCGGTCCGGCCGATCACCCCGTCGGCCTGGGCGAGCGCGGAGGAGGTGAGCAGCGCGTCGAGCCTCGCATTCGTGGCGAGCGCCTGCTCGACGTTCGAGAAGGCGGCGAACTGGGCGACGTAGTCGGACGAATCTATCGGGTTCGTCGGGTCCTGGTTCTTCATCTCCGCGATGAGGAGCTTCAGGAAGGAATTGTAGTCGATCGAGGCCGCGGACGCGCTGGTCCGGGCGGTCCCGGCGGCTCCTGCGGCAGTGGTGGACGTGACTTCCATGACGGGCTCCTCAGGCGGCGCGCGGCGGCGAGACGTCTTCCGCCCCGGCCAGGATTCGTTCTTCGACCGGCAGCAGCCCCCGGATCGTCTTGAGCGCATCGAACGGCCGCTTCGCCGCGACCTGCCGCTCGACCTCCGCGAGGCCGGAGCGGATCTCCGCATTCTCGAAGGAGTCGAGGAGGCGTGCGTGCAGCTCGCCGAAGAGGTCGCGCGCAGCCGGATCGCCCGGCGCCATCAGCAGCGTCTGCACCACGAAATAGAGCTGCCGGAGCGGCGTCGTCGCCTGCTCCGGCTGCATGACGTGGCTTTCGAGCAGGAAGGTCACGTCGTTGAGCAGTTCGAGCGACACCTTCCGGTCGGCCCTCAGCACCGCGCCGTTGATGTAGATCTTCTCGCCTGGGCGCAGCGACACGATCATCAGCCCTGTCCCTCCAGGCCGGCGCGGATCGTGCGGTTGATGTCGATGAGCCCGGCGAAGCTCCCGATCTCCTCCAGCCTGATCCGCTCCGCCTCGCGGATGACCCAGATCCCGATCGAGATGAGACCGGCGCGGAGCTCCTCGCTGAGCGCATTCTCCGGCGCGACGAGGTCGTCGAGCAGGACCGACCAGAGGCGCCGGACGAAATGAAGCGCCTCGATCGCCTCCATGGAACGCGGCCCGGCGCGCTCGGCCGCCTCCAGCAGGGCAATCGCATGGTCGAAGGCGCGGCGTTCGCCGTCCCGCATCGTGTCCGGGCTGTCGTCGAGGATCTCGGCATACGCGAACTGGTACATCCGGCGGTGTCCTTCCAGGCGTCTCTTCGTCAGAGGAAGTTCAAGAGGCTCAGCTGCTGGAGCCGGGCGGTGAGCGCATAGGCCGTCTCGATCTGGGTGGTCAGCCCGTTGACGCGCGCCGCGGCCTCCAGGGGGTCGACGCCGTCGAGCGCGCTCATGTACTTCTGGAGCAGGTCGGACTGGACGGTCATCGTCTCGGTCGCCCCGTCGACCCGCGCCTCCGCGGCCCCGAGCCGGGTCTGCATGGCCGTGATCCCGCCGACCGCCTTGCCGACGAGCGCGGTCGCCGAATCGACGATCGCCTGGCGGGCCGCGCCGTTGAGCTCGTCGCTCGCGAGCGAGCCGACCATGGCGAGCGCCATCACGATCTGGCGGAAGGGCGCCTCGTTGGCGCTGACGGAGGTCTCGATCAGCTCGGTCCGGGAAATCCGGCTCCTGATGTTGCGATCCGACGCGGCGGACCAGTCGCTGGCCCACGCCCCCTCCTCGAAGAGCGCGGCGAATTCACCATCGAGGAAGGCCTGCATCGACGGCCCGTCGATCGCGCCAGCTGCCGCGTCGTCGGGCGCGATGCCGAACGCCGCCATGAAGGCCGCATCGATCCCCTGCCGGCCGGCCGAAGGCGGGTCGGAGAAGAAATCGCCCATCGGCGGGACGTCGATGTTGATCCCGCCGAAGAGATGCGTCCCGCCGAAGGCCGTGTTGAGCGCTCCCGTGATGGCGCGAAGCGCAGCGTCCGCTTCGGAGCGCAGCGCGGAGGCCGCGCCGTCTGCCTGGCCGACGCCCACGAGCGCGCCGAGGAAGCTCGACGCCTGGTCCGCGATTCCGCCGAGCGCCGCCTGCGTCGCCTGCAGGCGGGAGGCGACGATCGTGTTGGCGTCGATCATCGTCTGGAGGCTGCTTCGCTCCTGGTCGATCGACACGAGCTTTCCGGCGCGGGCGCCGAGCGCAAGGCCCGGATCGGCCACCTTGCCGCTCACCAGCTCCTTCTGGGCGTTCACGAGCTCGGCCTGCATCCGCAGGAGCGAGGTCCGGGTCGCGTAGGCGATGGTGCTGGTCGCCACGTAGCCGGTCTTCATCGTTTACCCCGTCGCGTCCAGAAGCATGGCGAGCATGGCGTCGATCGCCGCAATGAGCTTGGCCGACGCCTGGTACGAGCGCTCGAGACGCAGCATCTCGGCCATCTCGTCGTCGAGATTGACGCCCGTGGCATTGGCGAACGCCTCGCTCACCCGCTCGAGGAAGGCCGTCTGGTAGGCGCCGTCCGCCGACGCGCCCTGGCGCGCCGCTTCGAGCCGCCCGATGCTTCCCGAGGCGAAGGAGAGGAGGCCGGCCGTGCCCCCGCCGCCGGCACCCGGATCGAAGTCACGGGCAGCGGTCAACTGATCGAGGAGCGCCTCGATCCGCCCCGAGAAGCCCGCTCCGCCGTCCACGTTGGAAACGTAGGCGGGATTGCCGGGGTCCGAGATACCGCCGTCGCGCAGGCGCGCGAGATCGCCGCCCTGGGCGGGGTCGGCATTCGCGTTGATGGTGATGGCGGCCGCCAGGCCGGGGTGAAGGGTGCCGCCGGCCGGCATCGCCGGCTCGCCCGGCCAAGTGAACAGGCCCGGGCGGTCGGGGAGCGTCGGGTCGGCGCTCAGGTCGGCCTCGGCGAAGGCCTCGATCAGGCCGCGGGCGATCTCGTCGAGCCCGGCCTGGTATCCGACGGCCACTTCGTCGCGGACGGCGGCGAGCCCGCTGATCCGTCCGCTGCCGACGGCCGTCGCGCCGCCTCCTGTGACCGGCACACCGTCGACGTAGACGGCGTTTCCGGCCGTGCCGGCGCCGAAGGTGTGCGTGGCGACGAAGCTGACGGTCCGGGGCAACGTTTCGAAGAGGGTCGCGCCGCTCTCGGTGTAGAGCGCCACGTCGTTGTTGCCGCGACCGACAACGGTGATCCCGATCTCCGCAGCGAGTTCGGCGATCATGCCGTCGCGCGTGTCCATCAGGGCCGTCACGTCGGTACCCGCGATCGTGCCGTTCACGATCGCGGCGTTCACGCTCTGGAACTTGGTCAGGATGCCGTTGACGCGGTCCACCGAGGCGGCCATCTCCGCATCGGCGTCTGCCCGAAGCGCCTGCGCCGCAGCCGAGCCTTCGTGAAGGGTGGCAACGACCGTCTGCGCCTGCGAGAGCACGCTTTGGGCGAGGGAGAGATCGCCGGGCGCGGCGGCGAACGAATGAAGCGATTGCTGCAGGGCGCCGAGCGCCACGGAGGGCGAGCGCGCGTAGTCCGTTCCGAGGCTCGACTGAAGGCGCTCCAGGGCTTCTGCGAGGGCCGCGCCCCCGGCTGCCTTCGAGGTGGCCTGGAGCACGCGCTCGTACAGCGCGCGATCCGTCGTCCGCCCGACATTGATGGCGCGGAGGCCGCCGTCCGCGCCCGTCACCGCCACCGCGGTCTTCCGGGTGTACCCCGCCTCGCCCGCGCCCGCGACGTTGCGCGAAACGACCGCCGTCTGACCGGCGACGGTCTTGAGCGACGATTGCGCGGTCGTGAGGGCGGCGGTCAGGCTCATCGAAGCGTTGCCCGGAACACGAGGCCGCTCAGCGCTTCAGATTCACGAGCACGTCGAGAAGGTCCGCGCCGGTCTGGAACACCTTGGAATTCGCGGTGTAGCCGCGCTGCGCCTCGATCATGGAGGTGAGTTCGGAGGCGAGATCGACGTTCGACTTCTCGATGGCGCCCGAGATCATCGTCCCGAACCCGCCCGCCCCCGGAATCCCGACCTGCACGTCGCCCGACGCCAGGTTGACGGCAAAGACGTTGCCGGAGAGCGGCGTCAGGTTGTCGGGGCTCGGCACGTTGGCCAGCGGGATCTTGTAGACGGCCAGCCGGCTGCCGTTCTCGTAGACCGCGAAGAGCGTGCCGTCGCCCGTGATCTCGACCGTTTCGATCGCGCTCGGCGCGTTTCCGTCGAGCACCGCGGCGATCATCGTGTAGCCGGCCGCGAGCTGGGTCGTCCCGGCGAGATCGACCGTCACCGACGCACCGTTCGGGACGGCGAAGGACAGCGAGGACGGGCTCACCCCCGTCAGAGCGCCTGTGGCCGGATCGAAGGACAGGCTCTCAACGGCGAGCGGGCCCGATGAATAGGGAAAGCCGCCGCCATCCGACGCCGCCGAGCGGTCGAAGACCGCGACCTCCCATGTGTCTGCGTCGGTCTTGGCATAATAGACGTCGAGAAGGACCTCCCCGCCGAGATTGTCGTAGGCGACGAGCGAGGTCTTGGCGGCGAACGCGGCGTCTGCCTGATTGTCGGACGGGCGCGAGCCGGCCGCAACGGTGTCCGCGGCAACGGGGAGGTTGACCACCAGCCTGCCCGAGCGGCTCGGCGTCGCGACCAGAGCGGCATCCGAGATGCTCACGCGCTCCATGCCGGCAAGCCCGTTCGCGACGAGCGTGACGTCGCCGTTCTCCAGCGGATATCCCATGAGATAATAGCCGGCGGCATTCACGAGATTGCCGTTGCTGTCCGGCACGAAGGAGCCGGCCCGGGTCAGGTACGAGTTCCCGGCCTGATCGCTCACCACCATGAAGCCGTTGCCGCTCACGGCGAGGTCGGTCGCGGAGGCGGTATACTGGATGCTGCCCTGCTCGCTGATCGCGTAGGTCGTGCGGCTCGCGACCCCGCCGGCCTGATAGTCCGCAGCGCCGCCGCGCACGACCATCGAGGAGAATTCCGCTACGGCGCGCTTGTAGCCGTCGGTGTCGGAGTTCGCGATGTTGTCCGCGACTGCGGAGAGGCGATCGGACTGCGCGTTCATGCCGGACACGCCGGCACGCATGACTGTATAGAGGCTCATCCGCGCTGCTCCCCGTGCGCGTTCAACGGTCGGAGTAGAACCCGCCTAGCTTGTGCGAGGCTGTCGAGAGTCGTCGTCCCCAGTCGCCGCGGCCCGGCACCGCCCATCCGCCCTCCAGCAGAACCACACGTTCATTGCGCGGCGAGGCAGTATCCGAGGTAACGCTTCGAATCGATCGGGTCGTATCCCAGCCGATGCCGCAGCTTCTTCCTGAGCTTGCTGATGTGGCTCTCGACCACGCTCTCCTCGACGTCCTCGTCGAATATTCCGTAGATTGAATTGAAAATCTGGGACTTGCTGACCCGCCGCCCCTGGTTGGTGACGAGATACTCGAGAATGCGGCGCTCGCGGCGCGGCAGCGGCAGCACGTCGCCCCGGATCTCCGGGTCGCGACCGTCGAAGAAGACGCGCATCTCGCCGACCAGCCTGCAGTCCGTCGCCGCCTCGAAGCGCCTGCGGATGGCGCCCACGCGAGCCAGCAGCTCCCTTATGTGGATCGGATTGCGGACCACGTCGTCGACGCCGGCCGCGAAAAGCTCCAGCGTCTTCTCGAGGCACTGCGTTTCATTGACCGCGATCACCGGAGCCCGCGATCGCTCGCGTATAAGCCTCGGATAGACGCTCCGATCCACGCACTCGCCAAGAAGAAATGCCTCAACAGCTGTCAAGTCCGTCTCAGGCACAGTTTCGACCCAGTCTCGAAACTCGCTTGGACAGAACCCCGTCGACGACACTCCTTCCCGACTGAACCTGGATGCATAGCCGTTTGTGACGATGTCCCGATCGTCGACAATGACGAACACCATAACCCCCGAATCGTTTTCGATTCCCCCGAATCGCTTAGGGAACTTACACTTTCGGTCATACAATTTGAATTGTTTCGACACGGACTAGTTGCGGCCGAGTCAAACCGCCGCAGGCAGGAGAGGATGGCGCCTGCCCCGCGCAGCCGATGGTCAGCGGGCGCTGCCTATCGGCAGAACTGCCGCGCCTCCGTCGTCCACGCTCCGAAGCCGGTGGCGACCATGTTGGTGATCACGGCGCAAATGTAGCGCTTCTGCGCCGGATCGTTGTTCGGGCCCGCATGGTAGCGCGCCACCGCCATCGTCCAGTTGCCCTCGCGGGTCCGCAGTTCCTTCAGGAACCGGGCCGCATAGGTGACGTTCCTGGCCGGGTCCAGCATCTCCTCGACCGAGCCGAATGCACGCGCATGATAGCGGTAGTTGATCTGCATGCAGCCGACGTCGATGAGGTCGATCCCGCGCTGCCGGGCGGCCCAAAACGCCCCGAGCGCGTCGCGGGCGTCGGAGCCGAAGAACGGGCGGCCGGCGATGTTGAGCGCGAATGGCTGCAGCGATCCGCGCCGGCCCGTCTCCGTCAGACCGACTGCATAGAGCATCCCGATCGGCACGTCGTACCGCTTCGAGGCAGCGGACATCTCGCGCTCGCAAACGCTCGCTTGGGCCACGTGAGCCCCGCTGAGGCTAGAGATAGAGATGGCGGCCAGTGCGGCGATCGACAGGTGCGTTCTGTGCATCGGACTTTGTCGTGGAAGGAGCGGAACCGTCTTCAACCCGCGAGCGCCGGGGCGGCGCGCCGTCGTGCCGTTCCGGATTCCCCTGCTGGCGCCCGGCGCCGCCCGCAGGATCGTCGGCAGAACGCGGTGGCGGCGGTAAGGGATCGGCACCGGCGCGCGCAGCGGCAGGATCGGCGCCGCGGACGGTGAGCGCCTCCAGATCCAGCCCGGCTTTCCCCAGCCGTTCGGCGAGCCCGCCTTGATGCTGGCGGAGTTCGCGCGCGAGGTCGTCACGCGCCACGTCGAGAACGACCTCCAGGGCGGAGCCGCGCAATCGCAAACGCACGCCGACCGCGCCGAGCTCCTCGGGATCGAGCCGGATCTCGAGGCTGCGCAGCACCGGGACTGCGCGGCCG
>JAEZEK010000169.1 GCA_023417735.1 Pseudomonadota bacterium
GCCAGAGCTCGCCGTGGCTCGTCGCCGGGGCGTGCATCTCGGCGCCGAGCAGCGTCGTGAACCGGTTGGTGCGGAAGGCCCGCGTGTCCGTGACCGGGAAGCCGTAGCGGCCGAGGAAATGGTCCGAGAGGCACAGGAAGTCGTAGCCTGCCTCGCGATAGATGCGCGCCACCTCTTCCGGCGGCAGCGCGCCGTCCGAGCGGTCGGAATGGGTGTGGACGTTGCCGCGCAGGAACGCGCCTTCGCGCTCGAACGCGGCGAGGCCCATCAGCGTTTCGCCTGGACCCGGCCCGAATACAGCTTGGTCAGGCGCTCGGCCGTCTCGCGCGCGACCTTTCCGAGCGCCTCGACCCGCTCCGGCGGCATGCGCACGGAGGGCGCGGAGATCGAGACCGCGCCGACCGGCTCGCCCCATTCGTCGAGGATCGCCGCCGCGACGCAGCGCATGCCGAGCGTGTGCTCCTCGGCGTCGATGGCATAGCCGCGCCTGCGGGTCTCCTCGAGGCGGTCGAGCAGCTCCTTCCGGGTGCGCGGCGTGTTCGGCGTGAACCCTTCCAGCTTGGTGGCGCCGAGGAGATGGGCGAGGCGGTCGGGCGCGGAGGCGGCGAGTACGGCCTTGCCGGCAGCCGAGGCATGGAACGGCAGCCGCCGCCCGAGCCGGAAGAAGGCGCGCACCGCGGCGTGGCCCTCGGCCTGCGCGACGCAGACGATGTCGTCGCCGTCCACGACGGTGACGTTCACGGTTTCGTCGACCGCCTCCAGCACCTCGCGGATGATCGGCCGCGCGATCTCCGGCAGCTTGCGGATGCGCAGATAGGACGAGCCGAGCCGGAACAGGCCGACGCCCACCATCCACAGGCCGGTCGCGGGGTCGTGGTTCGCGAGGCCCCGGCTCTGCAGCGTCGCGAGCAGCCGATGGACCGTGGACACGGGGTATTCCGTCCGCCGCGCGATCTCGCTGAGCGTGATGCCGTCGGCGGCTGCGATCGCCTCCAGGATCGAGATGGCCCGGTCGAGCGACTGGACCTCGGAACCCGGCTCGGCGCCGGCACCGGCTGGCCGGCCGCGCCGCGGCCGCTGAAGTGCGCTTTCCTGCATGCCCCACCTATACACCGCCGGCGCCCTCGGGCTCCACCGCAATCGTGCGACAAGTTTTCCGCCCAGCAGGAAATAAATTCTCTTGATGGAAAATACGATCTATGAGATGAATTTCCACGATACGGAGGCGCTTTCCATTCGGAGCGCCCGTGCCTGCAATCTGAGGAGACGGTGCCATGGCCCGCATGACTGCGATGGAAGCGGCGATCCGCGTGATGGAGAGCGAGGGCGTCGACACCGCGTTCGGCATTCCCGGCGCGGCGATCCTGCCGCTCTACGACGCGCTGCGCGGCAGCTCGATCAAGCACTACGTCGTTCGCCACGAGGAGGGCGGCACGCATGCCGCCGAGGGCTATACCCGCGCCGCGCCCGGCAAGATCGGCGTCTGCATCGGCACGTCCGGCCCGGCCGGCACGAACATGGTGACCGGCCTCTACTCGGCCTTCGCCGATTCCGTGCCGATCCTCTGCATCACCGGGCAGGCGCCGCGGGCGAAGCTCCACAAGGAGGATTTCCAGGCGATCGACGTCGCCAAGATCACCGAGCCGGTGACCAAGTGGTCGGTGTGCGTCATGGAAGGCGCGCAGGTCCCCTGGGTCTTCCGCAAGGCGTTCCAGCTTATGCGCTCCGGCCGGCCCGGGCCGGTCCACATCGATCTCCCGATCGACGTCCAGAAGGAGATCATCGAGTACGATCCCGATGCCGACGGCCCGCTCCCGGTCGACCGGCCGGCGCCGAACCCGAAGGCGGTCTCGCGCCTGTTCGACATGCTGGCCGCGGCGGAGCGGCCGATGATCATCTCCGGCGGCGGCGTCATCCTGTCGGAAGCCTCGGACCTGCTCGTGGAGGTCGCGGAACTGACCGGCACGCCCGTCGTGCCGACGCTGATGGGCTGGGGGTCGATCTCCGACGACCATCCGCTCAATGCCGGCATGGTCGGCCTGCAGACGCAGCACCGCTACGGCAACGCCAACTTCCTGCGCAGCGACCTCGTCATCGGCATCGGCAACCGCTGGGCCAACCGCCATACCGGCAGCACCGAGGTCTACACGAAGGACCGCAAGTTCGTGCACATCGACGTCGAGCCGACGCAGATCGGGCGCGTCTTCTGCCCCGATCTCGGCATCGTCGCCGACGCGCGGCTCGCGCTCGAGGCGCTGGTGGCGGAGGCGCGCAAGCGCAAGCTGCCCGACCGCGGCGCCTGGGCGGCCGAATGCCGCGAGCGGAAGCGCACCATGCTGCGCAGGACCGATTTCGACGACAAGCCGATCAAGCCGCAGCGCGTCTTCCACGAGATCAACAGGACCTTCGACGAGGACACCCGCTTCGTGACGGCGATCGGCCTCTACCAGATCGCATCCGGCCAGTTCCAGAAGATCCACAAGCCGCGCAACTACATCATCTGCGGCCAGGCCGGCCCGCTCGGCTGGGAGATCTCGGCCTGCACCGGGGCCAAGCTCGCCGATCCCGACGCGGAGGTGGTGGCGGTCGTCGGCGACTATTCCTTCCAGTTCCTGATCGAGGAGCTGGCGGTCGCCGCGCAGTACAACATCCCCTTCGTCATGATCGTCCTCAACAACGCCTATCTCGGGCTCATCCGCCAGGCGGAGCGCGGCTACGGCATGGACTACGAGGTCCAGCTGTCGTTCCGGAACATCAACGCCCCCGAGATCGGCGATTACGGCGTAGACCACGTCCGGGCCGTCGAGGCCTTCGGCTGCATCGGCGCCCGCGTCTTCAATCCGGAGGATATTGCTCCTACTCTGGAATGGGCGCGGCGCGAGGCGGCGGAACGCCGGGTTCCGGTCGTGGTCGACATCATCACCGAGCGCGTGACGAACATCGCCATGGGCGCGGAGATCGACAAGGTCGTCGAGTTCGAGGAAACCGTCGACCTGCCGGCGCTCGAGCCGGCCGAGTGAGGCGGCCCGCGCCGCGACAGGGAGGATGACACCGATGCCGAAATTCTCGGCCAACCTGAGCATGCTCTTCACCGAGCTGCCGTTCCTGGACCGCTTCGAGGCGGCGGCGCAGGCAGGCTTCCGCGGGGTCGAGTACCTCTTCCCCTACGACTTCCCGGCCGACGAGATCGTCCAACGCCTGAAGCGGCACGGCCTCGTGCAGGTGCTCCACAACCTCCCCGCCGGCGACTGGGCCGGCGG
>JAEZEK010000247.1 GCA_023417735.1 Pseudomonadota bacterium
GTGGAGCTCCGCGGCCACGGCGGCCCGGTGCGCAGCCTCGCGGTGGATTCGGAAGGCGGCCGGGTGATCAGCGGGAGCTTCGACACCGCCATCATCGTCTGGTCGACCGCCGCCGGGGCGGCCGAGCGGGTGCTCCGCTTCCACGACGGGCAGGTGAACGCGCTCGCCGTGCTGCCCGGCGGCGTCATCGCGAGCGCCGGGGAAGAGGGCCGGATCGCGCTCTGGCGACCCGGCGCGGGCGCGCCCGAGCGCATCCTCGAGGGCCACACGGCGCCGATCGCGGGCCTCGCCGTCTCTCCCGACGGGCGAAGCCTCGCATCGGCCGCCTGGGACGGGACGGTCCGGATCTGGCCGCTCGGCGGCGGCGAGCCGCGCGTCCTGGAGGGCCATGCGGGGAACGTGAACGCCGTCGCCTTCCTCGCGGACGGCACGCTCGTCAGCGCCGGCTACGACCTGACCGTGCGGTTCTGGCGGGCCGCCGACTGGTCGTCCTCTGTCGCGACCTTGCCGAGCCCGGTCAACACGCTTGTCGCGGTCGGACCCGACCGCCTCGCCGCAGGCTCGGCCGACGGCCGCGTCCGCCTGCTCGACCGCACCGGCGCCGTGCTGGCCGAGGCGGAGATCTCCGCCACGCCCGTGATCGCGCTCGCCGCATCGCCCGACGCGAAAAGGCTCGCAGCAGGCGGGCTGCGCGGCGCAATCGCGGTGCTGGATTCCGACGGGCTGGAACGGGAGCGGGACCTCGTCGGGCCGGGCCTGCCGGTCTGGTCGGCGGCCTTCGCGCCCGATGGGAGGACGCTCTTCACCGGCGGCTCGGATCGCGTGGTCCGGCAATGGAACGTCGAGACGGGCGCGCATCTCGGCGGGCTGGTGGGCGGCGGCCCGCCCGATCCGCTCGCCGCCTATGAGGGAGACCGCGGCGCGCAGGTGTTCCGCGCCTGCGTCGCCTGCCACACGCTCGACCCTTCGGAAGGCGTCCGCGCCGGGCCGACCCTCCACGGCGTGTTCGGCCGCAGGATCGCGGCGCTGCCGGACTATCACTATTCCGACGCGCTGAAGCAGATGGACATCGTCTGGACGCCCGAAACCGTCGCCCGGCTCTTCGAGGTCGGGCCGATGGCCTATACCCCCGGCACCAAGATGCCCGAGCAGGTGATCCGCGACCCGGAGGATCGCGCCGCGCTGGTGGCGTTCCTGGCGCGGGCGACCGGGGCGAAGACCACCGAAGCGAAGGGGACCGGCCCGGACGGCGGTCAGGCGGAGCCGTCGGTCGGCGTGCCTGCGCGCAGATAGTCCTCCGTCGTGCGCGGCGCGCGCGGCGAGGCGTAGGGATCGAAGCTCTCCTCCGTCATCGCCTGGACCCGGCACGTGTCGCACATGCGGATGACGTCGAGCCGGCGCGCATTAGGCCCCGCATACATCCAGTGCCTGTCCTGGAGCTTCGCTACGATCCGCTCGATCGTGCTCCTGGTGCCGAACGGCGCGCCGCACGAAATGCAGCAGAACGGCTCCTCCTCCTTCACGAGCCGCTTCGGCGCGTTCCAGGCGGCGAAGTCGAGCCGCGGCTCGAGCGCGATCACGTTCTCGGGGCAGGTGGCGGCGCAAAGGCCGCATTGGACGCAGGCGCTCTCGTCGAAATAGAGCGCCGGGCGGTCGGGATTGTCGGAGAGCGCGCCCGTCGGGCAGGCCGCCACGCAGGAATGGCAGAGGGTGCTTCCCGCCGCGTCGATCTCGAGCCCGCCGAAGGGCGCGCTCGCCGGGAGCGCCACGGCGTCGACCGGCGCCGGCGCCACGCGGTGGAACTCGCGGAACGTGGTCGCGAGGACCGTGCGCTTGCCGCCGGCCGGCATGAAGGTCGCGGCCTCGCGCCCCGCGGCCGGCTTCGGCAGTCCGGCGAGCGCCTCGGCGAGCCGGTCGGGGTCGTCCGTCTCGACGAGGCCGGCCGAGCCGCGCCCGTAGCCGAGCGCCTCGGCGAGATGGTCGGCCATCGCAATGGTGCGCAGCAGGCCCCCGACGTCGTGCCGCGGCCTGGCGCGGGAGAGCGCCCGCACCGCGACCGCCCCCCAGGCGAGCGGCGCCGCGAAGGCCTCGAGCCCGAGCTGCGTCACGGCGTTCACCTCGACCGGGATGACGTTCGCCGGCAGGCCCGCCCCGAACCGCGCGAGCGCGTCGACGAGCGGGGCGCCGTGCTCGCCGTCGTGGAAGAGCAGGACCGCGTCGCGCCCGCCGGCCAGGCGATAGGTCTGCAGGCCGACCCGGACGCGGCGGAGCAGCCCGTCGACGGCGGGCAGCGTGTAGGACGCCGCTCCGGTCGGGCACGCCGCCGCGCAGCTGCCGCAGCCCGCGCAGATCAGCGGATCGATGGCGACGTGATCGCCTTCCGGCGTGATGGCGCCGGTCGGGCAGAGCTCCAGGCAGCGCGAGCAGCCGACGATCCGGGAGCGCGAATGCGCGCAGAGGTCGGCGTGGAAATCAACGTAGCGCGGCTTGTCGAACTCGCCGACCATCTCGCCCGCGCGTGCAACCGCCTCGGCGACGCCCGCCCGGTCGCGCGGATCGGCACGGAAATAGCCGTCGAGCAGATCGTCCGCTGCGAAAAGAGGCGTGCCGCCGCTGAGGTCCAGCACGAGCTCGCACCGGGACACCGCACCGTCGCGCGCCGGGCCGAACACGAGCCGGTCGCGGGACGACGGCAGCGGCGCGGCGAGATCGTCGACGGAAAGGGCGAAGTCGCCGACCCGGCCGGTGGCGCCCGTGATCGTCCCCCGCATGACCGGGAAGTCCCAAACGCGCGGCGGGGCGACGTCCTGCGGCCGGGTGAGCAGGACCGTGACGTTGAGCCGGTCGGACAGCGCGCGCCCGGCCTCGATCGCGACCTCGTCGCGCCCGTAGACGAGGATCACGCCTTCGCTCGCGACGCTCACGATCGGGGTGTCGCCGGCGGGCTCGGCCGCCATTGCGAGGAGCGCCGCGACCTTCGGCCCGGCCGCCGCCGCTTCCGCCGACCAGCCGGCGGTCTCGCGGATGTTTGCGAAGTCGAGCCGGCCGGAGAACCCCGCCTCCTCGGCGAGGTCGCCGAAGAGCGGTGCCTGCTGCGTGCAGGCGATCGTCACGGCTCCGTCGCCGCCGAGGATGCCGCGCGCCCGGTCGAGCTCGCGGCCGCACAGCTGCTCGGCGCGCTCCACCCGGGCGCCCGGGCAGCCGCGCTCCGCGTCGGCACCGAAATCCGGCATGGTCTTCTCGCACGAGCAGACCAGGATCGTGCGGCGCTCCTGCGATTTCATCGCCCCTCCAAGGCGTTGCCACGCGACTGTGGCGTCGGCCACTTTAGAAGGATTATAACGAGATGGCACCGCGGCACCAGCGCACGGGAAACCATGATACTTGCCGTCTCGCCCAGAGGCCGGACGATCGACCTGCCGCCGCTCTACCGGCTCGTGACGCTCCGCGAATCGGGCGACGCGCTTGCGCATGCCCGCGCGATCGCGGCCGAGGCGGGCGCGGCCACCCTCGTCTGGGTCGGGCGGTTCGACCTCGTCGAATTCGCGCTCGTGCTGGAGCCGGAGGAGCCGCTGGCGACGGCGCGGCGCGCACTCTATGCCGGCATGAATGCGCTCGCCGACGCGCTCGCGGCCCAGTCCCCGCCGGAGCGGCCGATCCATTTCGACTGGCCGGACGCCATCCGGGTGGACGGCGTGCTGGTCGGCGGCGTCCGCCTCGCCTGGCCGGAAGGGACGCCGGAGGACGCGGTGCCCGACTGGCTCGTCTTCGCCGGCATGCTGCGCACCGCGGTGATGCGGGCCGGCG
>JAEZEK010000271.1 GCA_023417735.1 Pseudomonadota bacterium
GGATTCCAGAGGGGCGCGGGGGAGTCAAGCACGCCGGACGTGCGCCATGCGGGGCGCGTGCGGCGCGGCGTGCGGGCGGGTGCGGCGCGCCGATCACCCGTCCGGCGGGGCCGCCGGCGCATGCGGCGGATAGGCATGCGTGCGGCCCGCGAAATCGGTCACCACGGCGCCGGCGCCCGTCTCCGAAAGATAGACCGGCCCGACCGGGACCTTGCCGTAGCCGCCGGGGATGTCGAGCACGTAGCTCGGCTGGCACAAGCCGGAGACTCGGCCGCGCAGCGCCGCCATGAGCGCCCGGCCCTCGGCGATGGTGGTGCGCAGATGCGAGGTGCCCGGCGCGAGGTCGCCCTGGTGCAGGTAATAGGGCTTCACGCGGTTCTCGACGAAGGCCCGCATCAGCGCCGAAAGCACTGCGGGATCGTCGTTGACACCGCGCAGGAGCACGGTCTGGCCGACGAGCGGGATGCCGGCCTCGACGAGCCGCGCGAGCGCCGCGGCGGCGGCAGGGCCGATCTCGCGCGGATGGTTGGCGTGGACGGCGATCCAGGTCGCCTTGCCGGGCGCCCTCAGGGCCGCGACCATGTCGCCATCGACCCGCTCCGGCGCGACCACCGGCACGCGGCTGTGGAAACGCACCACCCTGACGTGGGGGATGGCGGAGAGCCGCGCCATCAGCGCCGCGATCCGGCGGGCCGACAGCACAAGCGGATCGCCGCCGGTCACCACCACCTCCCAGATCCCGGGCCGCTCCGCGACGTAGCCGAGCGCGCGGCCGAGCGCATCGTCGGAAAGGCTCGCCGGCCCGCCCGGCCCGACCGTCTCGCGCCGGAAGCAGAAGCGGCAGTAGACCGGGCAGACGGAGACGAGCTTCAGGAGCACGCGGTCGGGATAGCGGTGGACGATGCCCGGCACCGGGGCGTGCGCCGCGTCCCCGATCGGATCGGCGTCCTCGGCGTCCGTCTGCCGAAGCTCCGCGGCGTCGGGCACGAACTGGCGCGCGATCGGGTCGTGCGGGTCGCCAGCATCGATGATCTCCGCCATGGCCGGCGTGATCGCGACGGCGTAGCGCGCCGCGACGGCCTGCAGATCCGCCAGGCGATCCTCCGGCGCGAGGCCGGCCTCGACGAGCTCGCGCGGGCGGCGGATGGTGAAATGCCGGTTCACGGGCCCTCCTCCGGCACCGACAGCGGCGTCCAGATCACGTCCTCGATCCGCCGCGCACCGGTCGCCAGCATGACCAGCCGGTCGAGCCCGAGCGCGATGCCCGCCGCCGGCGGCATGTGCGCGAGCGCGGCGAGGAAATCCTCGTCGATCGGGTAGCGCTCGCCGTAGATCCGCATCTTCTCGTCCATGTCGGCCTCGAAGCGCCGCCGCTGCTCGTCCGGATCGGTCAGCTCGCCGAAGGCGTTGGCGAGCTCGACGCCGGCGGCATAGAGCTCGAAGCGCTCGGCAAACCGCGGATCGGCGGGCTTCCGCCGGGCCAGCGCGGCCTCGCTCGCCGGATAATCGTAGAGGATCGTCGCCCGGCCGACACCGAGCTTCGGCTCGACCCGCTCCGAGAGCACGCGGCTGAACACGTCGGACCAGGTGTCGTCGGCGGCAACCCGAGTTCCGGCCGCCCCGGCGGCCGCCGCGAGTGCGGCCCGGTCGGGGTGCGCGTCGGCATCGGCGGGAAGGCTCGCGGCCAGGTCGATGCCGGCGTACCGGCCGAAGGCATCGGTGACGCTGAGCCGTTCCGGCTCGCAGAGCGGGTCGGCGCTCCTGTCGCGGAAGACGAACCGCCGCGCACCGGCGGCTTCCGCGGCGAGCCGCAGGATGTCGGCGCAGTCCGCCATCAGGTCCTCGTAGCCCGCGCCGGCGCGATACCATTCCAGCAGCGTGAATTCCGGGTGATGGAGTGCGCTGCGCTCCCGGTTGCGGAAGACGCGGGCGAAATCGAAGATGCGCGTCTCCCCCGCGGCGAGCAGCTTCTTGCAGGCGAACTCGGGCGAGGTGTGGAGATAGAGCCGGCGGGCGGTCCCGTCCGTGTCCAGAAGCTCGGTGGCAAAGGCGTGGAGATGGGTTTCGTTGCCGGGCGTGACCTGAAGCGCGCCGGCCTCCACCTCCATGAAGCCTCCGGCTTCGAAATGCCGGCGGATCGCAGCGACGATCTTCCGCCTTGCGACCAGATAGGGCCGACGGTCGGCATGGACGCCCGGATCCCACCAGGGCGACCGCGCGAGCGCCGTCGCCCGGCTCCCGAGGTGGACGGATCTCCCCGAATCTCTGGTCATTTGCATCGGGATCGGTTAGGTGCGCGTTCGAATTGCGGGCGAAGCGACACGCCGTTCCGTTTCCTGTTCCAAGAGGTCATTCCGTGAAGGTCATCGCCAGTTCCGTGCGCAAGGGCAACATCCTCGAGATCGACGGCCAGCTCTACAACGTGCTGTCGGCGGAAAGCTTCTTCCCGGGCAAGGGGACCCCGACCACGCAGGTCGAGATGCGGCGCCTCTCCGACGGCGTGAAGACGGTGCAGCGCTACAAGACGACCGAGCAGGTCGAGCGCGCCTATGTCGAGGACCGGGAGCACACCTACCTCTATCAGGACGGAAACGACTACGTCTTCATGAACCCCGAGACGTTCGACCAGGTTCACGTCTCCGCCGACGTGATCGGCGACCAGGCCGTCTACCTCCAGGAGGGCATGGCGTGCCAGCTCTCCATCTTCGACGGCGCGGCCGTGTCGATCGAACTGCCGCAGCGGGTCGCGCTGGAGGTGGTGGAGACCGAGCCGACGGTGAAGGGTCAGACCGCGTCCTCGTCCTACAAGCCGGCCATCCTTGCGAACGGCGCGCGCACGATGGTGCCGCCGCACATCGCGGTCGGCACGCGGATCGTGGTGATGACCGCCGACGGCTCCTACGTGGAGCGCGCCAAGGACTGACGCGCGGGGGTCAGGCGACGGCCCGCTTCTCGGCCGCGTCGTCCCCATCGTCGAGATCGGCGAACGACACGACCCGGTTCCGGCCGGCCGACTTTGCGCTGTAGAGCGCCCGATCGGCGCAGCGGATGAGCTGCTCCCAGTCCGATGCATGGTCCGGGAATGCCGCCACCCCGGCCGAGAACGTGGACGGCACGACGCCGTGCCGTGCTTCCGCCGTCATGCGCCTGAAGGCGGCGGCCCAGCGCTCGACGCGCTCGACCGCCCCGCCCGCATCCATTCCCGGCAGGATCGCGAGGAATTCCTCGCCGCCGATCCGGAACACGAAATCGCTCTTGCGGATGCTCTTCAGCAGGAGCGCGCCGGTCGCCCTGAGCGTGGCGTCGCCGGCCTGATGGCCGTGCTCGTCGTTCAGCCGCTTGAAATGGTCGAGATCGAGAATGACCGCCGCGATCGGCCACGACCGCAGCCTCGCGTCGGCAAGAAGATCGGAACGCACCTCGTCGAAGAAGCGGCGATTGTAGACTCCTGTCAGCGGATCGCGGATCGTCTCCTCCCGAAGCCGGTTCTGCAGGTCCACATTCGCCGTCAGCCTGCGCTCCAGGGTTTCGACGGCCAGCCTGAGCTGCCCCTCCATGTGCTTCCGGTCGGTGACGTCGCGCAGGATCAGCATGGTGCCGACGACACGCCCGCGATGAGCGAGCGGAATGCGCCGGATCTCGAACTGCCGCCCGATCGACCGGCATTCGGCCTCCCGCGAGGCGGCGACGGGCGACAGGGAACTGTCGAGCAGCGGACCCGCCAGCTCGACCAGGGTGCCCAGTTCCGCGACGCGTGTTCCGACCGGGTCCTCGGGCATGTCCGGCAGGACATGGGCCGCATCGTTGACCTCCACCACGAGGCCGTGGGCATCGATCACGAAGACCGGGTCCGGCAGGGCGTCGAGCAGCGCGTTCCGCGCGATCGGCGGCAGGCTCACGAACTCGCGGCGTGCGAGCAAGGCCTGGAAGATAAGACCGGAGACGAGGAAGGCGAACGGCGTCGGGTCGAAGTCGAAGAGCCGCCACGCCCCCGCCACGTAGAGGATGTTGGCGATCCACGGCAGCCCGACCGCGCCGAGCAGCCCCAGATAATGCATCCGATAGAGCGTCGGCGCCCGCTGGAGCTCGGAAACGGTGATCACCACCGTCGCCAGCATGACGAGATAGAGGATGCCGGTGACAATGAAGAACCACGGCCCATGCTCGTAGAGGACCGCGGCACCCGGCTCCGGGCCGGCCAGGCGCGTGCTCGCATAGAGCAGGTGATGCTGATCGTTGGTGAGGGCCACGACGGTCGTGACCGCGGCGACAAGGGCCGCAACCCCGATGAACAGCCTTTCGCGCCGGGGCGCACGGCCGTTGACGTAGCTCCAGACGAAGAAGGCCCAGCCCGCCGGCGCGAGCACGATGCCCGGCCAGGCGAGCTCCGCCCAAAGGATCTTCTCCGCCGGTGCGGACGAAAGCGTCTCCATGCCCGCGGCGAAAGCCCACCAGGCCGCGGCCATGTGCATCATCACGAGCTTGTCGCGCCCGGGAAACGGCGGCAGGCGCCGGCCGCGATAGGCGATCCAGGCGGTCGCGAGGACCGCCAGCAGCAGAAGCACCGGTGCGGGGTTTGCAGGAATCATAGGCGGTCCGGCCTCCGGTGGCCCGTCATGCCACCTGATAGGCCGATTTCGTAAACGAAGGGCGAGCATTCCCGCATTGTCCGCGGGAGCGTTCGGACGCCCGCGTTTCGCCGGGCCTTGCCGCGGTCCCGGATAGGCCGCATGCGGCCCCGCCGGGCGTCCGCGCCACCGTCACTGCCCGCGCGTGAGCAGGATCCGCACGGCGAAGGCGCCGAACACGCCGGCGAAGAGATAGTCGATCGCGCGCGATACCGCCGGCTTCGTCCGAAGCGCTGCGGCGAACCGATCGGCGACGAGGATCATGGCCGTGCAGGCCGGCAGCCCCAGCGCGATGAAGTAGAGCCCGAGGAAGGCGAGCTTGCCGCCGGCATGCGGATCCGCGACCGAAACGAATTGCGGCAGGAAGGTCACGAAGAAGAGCACGATCTTGGGGTTGAGCAGGTTGACGCCGAGCCCGGTCGCCCAGTTCTGGAAGAAGGTGCGGCCCGCGCCGCCGCCGCGCTCCAGCGAGAGCGCCGATCCTTTGCGGATCGCCTGCGCCGCCAGCCAGACCAGGTAGAGGGCGCCGGCGATCTTCACCGCGAAGAAGGCGAGAGGTGACGCGGCCAGCAGGGCGGACAGGCCGAAGGCGGCGAGCATGGTGTGGACGAGGAGGCCCGTCGAGGCGCCGAGCAGGGCAGCGATCCCGGCCGCGCGCCCCGCCGTGAGCGCCCGCCCCAGAAAGAGGGTCATGTCCGGGCCGGGCGTGACGATCAGAATCGCGGCGGCGAGGGTGAAAGCGGCGATGGCGGGCAGTGACGGGATGAAGTCCATGTGAGCCTCCCCGCGGACACTCGCCTTCCTGGCCTTTCTCCGCCACCCGAAAGCGGATCGCGCTTCTTACGACGGCGAGGGCCCCCGCGGAGAAGGCGCGGCAATGGCATGCGCGCGAAATCGCGGCCGTGTGAGACATCGAGAAGCGAGTGCGCCACACCGGGGCCGCCCGGCGCGCCGGCAGGGCGGCATGCACGGCAGGGGAACAGCAGGTGCTAGTCGAAACGCACCCGCATGCTCACCTGGACCTGACGCGGCCCGCCGTAATCGACGCCACGGCGGACCGCCTCAGCCAGGTGGTAGCTGCTCAGCCTTGCGGCGGAGGTGAATGTCCCCGCGGAGACGTGACGGGCCAGCGCGTCCTTTTCCGCCCCGCCGTTGAACCAGGAGTCCAGGACGAGGAACGCGGCCACGATGACGGTCACATGGACGAGGACCTTCATGATCGACTTGGTAGCAGCCGGATATTGCGAGCATTTCAACCGGCGAGCGCAGACTCGAAGAATTCCGTCAGGACTTCGTTAACCAAGTGCGCTCAGCCGGCGGCGAGCCGCAATCCGGACGGATCCTCGTCCGCCCCCTCCCCGATCGCCTCGATCCGGCGGCCGCGCGCCAGCACCTTGTCGGAGGAGACGAGCACGAGGTCGACGTCCTTCTGCGCCTGGGCGAAATGCGCCTGCAGCTTCCGCACGCGCTCGTCGAGCCGCGTGACGTCCTCCATCAGCTTCATCACCTCCGCCTGGATGACGTGCGCCTGCTCCTTCAGCCGGGCATCGCGCAGGAGCGCCTGGATCACCTGGATGGAGAGGAGCAGGAGCGACGGCGAGACGATGACGATCCGGGCGCGGTGGGCGCGCTGGACGACGTCCCCGAAGCGCTCGTGGATCTCGGCGAAGACCGCCTCCGAGGGGACGAACATGAAGGCGGTGTCGTGGGTCTCGCCGGGCACGATGTAGCGCTCGCGGATGTCCCTGACGTGCCGGATCACGTCGGCGCGGAAGCGCTGCTCGGCCGCCTTCACCGCCTCCGGCGTCTCCGCCGCCTTCAAGGCATTGAAGGCCTCAAGCGGGAACTTGGCGTCGATGACGAGCGGCGGCGCCGCGTTCGGCAGGTGGACGAGGCAGTCTGGGCGGACGCCGCTCGAAAGCGTCGCCTGGAACGAATAGCCGGCCTTCGGCAGCCCGTCGGCGACGATCGCCTCCATCCGGCCCTGGCCGAAGGCGCCGCGCGCCTGCTTGTTCGACAGGATGCCGGAGAGCGACGCGACCTGCCCGGCGAGGTCGCCGATGTGCTTGCGCGCGGCGTCGATGACGGCGATGCGCTCCTGCATCTGCGCGAGCTGGTCGCCGGTCGCGCGGCTCGCCTCGCCGACCGACAGGTTGAGCTTGTGGGCCATACCGTCGAGCCGCTCGGAGAGCGCGCGGTTGAGGTCCGACTGCCGCGCGCCGAAGATCTCCGCCATGGTCTGCATCCGGCCGGTCATCTCGGCCTGGGCGGCGAGGACGGCGGAGAGCCGCGCCTCGAGGAGCGCCGCCTGCTCCGTCGCCTGCCGCGCGATCCGCCGCCTGCGTCGCGCCGCGCGGAGGAGAAGGGCGGCCG
>JAEZEK010000291.1 GCA_023417735.1 Pseudomonadota bacterium
GTGCTACTCCCTCGGGGCAGCCAGAAAGCAGATGGCGGGGGCGCGGTCCAGATGGGCGGGTTCACGGAAGCGATCGAGGAATTCGCCGTCGAGCGCCTGGTCCGCTCGGGCGTCAGCGTCGAGACCCGCGGGCCGGGCTTCCTCGACATCACCGACGCGGCGGCCCGCTTCCTCCGCGCAGCCTCGGCCTCCGACGGTCTCCTCACCGTGTTCGTGCGGCACACTTCGGCGTCGCTCGCGATCCAGGAGAATGCCGATCCCGACGTCCTGCGCGACCTCGCGACGGCGCTCGACCGGCTGGCGCCGCGCGACCATCCCTGGCGGCACGGCTCGGAAGGGCCGGACGACATGCCGGCCCACGTCCGCGCGATGCTGACCGGCGCCTCGCTCGCGGTGCCCGTGAGTGGCGGGCGCCTCGGCCTCGGCACCTGGCAGGGCCTTTACCTGGTCGAGCACCGCGACCGCCCGCACCGGCGGCGCGTCGACTTCGTGTTCGTCGGGCGGTGACGCTTCAGCTCGCCGGGGCGAGCCGGAAGAGCGAGAGGAGCAGCGCGGACGACCACAGCACGGCAGCCACCGCCGCCGTCCAGCGGGCGAAGCGCAGATAGGCCTCGCGCAGCACGGTGGAGATTACCCAGCGCGCGTAGGGCTCCGCCGGCCGTTCGCTCTTGTCGAGATAGAGCCAGAGCTCGGTGCGCGTGTGATCGCCGGTCGCGCTGGCGCGGGCGCGCAGGAGCAGGATGATGAGGACGATCAGGACCAGGATGCCGCCGGAGCGGAGCGCCAGCAGCGGGTCGTAGGAGAGCCCCGCCATCATCACGAAGATGGCGAGGCCTGCGAAGCCGACCGCACGCCCGATGCTCTGAAACGCTAGGTTACGCAGCCGCTCCACGGGTCGTCTCCGCCCGAGCGGGAAAGAGTACGGTCAGCGCGCTCCGCTCCGCAAGGGCCGCGTCGGGGCAGGAGCCCCTCAGAGCACGAGCGCGAGCGCGAAAGCCGTCCCGAAGAAGAGCGCCGCGACGCCGGCCGACCAGCGCGCGAAGCGGAGATAGGTTTCCAGGAGGATCTCGGTCAGCATGCGGTAGCCGTCCTCGTGGTGCGGGCGGCGCTCGGCCGCGAGCATCGTCCACACTTCCGTCGTGCGCGGGTCGGTCCGGCCGGCGCGGTCGGCGCGCTGCAGCAGGAACAGGCAGAGCAGGATGGATCCCGTCCCGCCGATCTTCAGCGCCCATACCGGGTCGTAGCTGAGGCTCAGGATCACGAGGCCGAGCCCGAAGAAGCAGAGCGACACGGCGCGGCCGATCGAGAGGTAGGCCAGGCTTCGCAGTTCTTCCATGATGGTCTCACGTCGTCAGCACAGCATTCGGCGGGCTAATGACGCGGGGCGGGTTCCGTTCCGGGCAAGCGTGCGACGCGCGGCCGCCCGGCGCGATGGTCATTGAAGGATCATGGCCGCGATGCGCGCGAAGGTTGGGAAGGCGAGCACGACCGCCGTGACGAGCCAGACCGCGTAGGACGTGGCGTCCGTCTCCTTGCGGCCCGTCGCGCGCTCGAAGAGCGCGGCCGGGACGCCGGACAGGATGAGCGTCATGGTTGCGGCGAGGAGCGAGGTGAAAAAGGCGACGAGCGTCGGGCCGGCGATCAGCAGCGCCGGGGCGAGCACGGTGATGACGATGCGTGCGGTGAGCGTGAAGAAGGGCGAGAACAGCCCGTTCAGGATCGCGAGCGCGACGATGAGGGTGAGGAAGGGGTTGCCGCTCATCGGCCTCACCCGGTCAGGCCCGGCGCGAGGCCGGCGCCGGCAAGGCCGACATAGAGGGTGAAGCGCAGCATCAGCATCCAGACCGCGGCGAGGAGGATCACCAGCAGCGGCGGCACCGCGCGCGGCGTGAAGAAGGCGACGGCGCGCGCGATCGGGTTCGTGATGCGCACGAAGAAGCGGAAGATGTAGTTCGTGGAGCCGGGCTCGAACACGAAGGAGAGCACGAACCGGGCGAGCAGCGAATACATCAGCGCCGCAAGCACGTAGTTCGTCAGGTGGTAGACCCAGAACTCGCCGAACTGGACCGCGTCGCTCAAGCGCCCTCTCCCTTCAGGCCGATCTCCCGCCGGTCCGGCATAGCCGCCTTCCGCCCAAAGAAAAAGGCGGGGCCGAAGCCCCGCCCTGGAGGTTGCTCGATTCGGCTCAGGCGGCCTTTTCGGTCATCAGGACCTTGCCGCGCGGGCGCCGGATCTCGTCGATGAAGTCCTGCATCTCCTTGGAGGGGGCAGGGGTCATCAGCGAGACCACGATCATCGTGAGGACGCCGAGCGGCAGGCCGATGATGGCGGCCGAGATGTTCTGGATGCCGCCGGTGACGCCCGGGATCGGCCACAGCGCCATGCCGCCGTACTTCGTCATCACGAGGTAGAAGAGCGTCGATCCGAAGCCCACGAGCATGCCCGCGATCGCGCCGGCCGTCGTGGTACGCTTCCACCAGATGCCGAGGACGAGCGCCGGGAAGTTGCCCGCCGCGGCCAGCGAGAACGCCCACGCCACCATCGACAGGATGTCGGCCGGCTTCGTGGATGCCACCCAGGCGGCAATCACGGCCACGACCGCCAGCAGGACGCGGGCGACGATCAGGCGACGCCGGGTCGGCGCCTCGGGGTCGATCATCTTGTAGTAGATGTCGTGGCTGAGCGCGTTGGCGATGGCCAGAAGCAGCCCGTCGGCGGTCGAGAGCGCCGCGGCGAGGCCGCCCGCCGCGACCAGACCCGCGATCACATACGGCAGGCCGGCGATCTCCGGGGTGGAGATGACGATCACGTCGTTGTTGATCTTGAGGTCGGCGAGGCCGAGGATGTTGTCCGCGCTTCCGATCGACTGGCAGGCGGCGCGGATCGCATCGAGCGTGGTCGCGTCGACGCCGCAGACCTGCACCAGGCCGAGATTGCCGTAGGTGTAGATCCACGCCGGCAGCGCGTCCATCGAGGCGCCGATGACGTTCTGGTACACTTCCAGCTTCGCGAAGGCGGCATAGGCCGGCGCCGTGAAGTAGAGCAGGAAGATGAAGAGCAGCGACCAGCCGACGGACTTGCGCGCCTCACGCACCGACGGGGTGGTGAAATAGCGCATGAGGACGTGCGGCAGCGAGGCCGTGCCGACCATCAGGCAGAGGATCAGCGCGAAGTAGTTGAACGGATCCATGTTCGTGAAGGGCGCGATGTGCGGCTTCACGGACTGGGCGAGCCCGGTCTGGACCATCTGCTGCTCGAGCGCGGTGATCTCCTGCAGCGCCTGGCCGTAGGTGAGCTGCGGGATCGGCAGGCCGTACTTCTGCGCCGAGAGCAGCACCACCGGGATGAGGTAGGCCACGATCAGCACGATGTACTGCGCCACCTGCGTCCAGGTCACCGCGCGCATGCCGCCGAGCATCGAGCACAGCAGGATGCCGAGAAGGCCGACATAGACGGCCACCTCGAAGCTGATGCCGAGGAAGCGCGAGGCGATGATGCCGGTGCCGTAGATCTGCGCCACCACGTAGGTGAAGGAGCAGAACAGGAGCACGATGATGCCGATGAAGCGCGCGACGTTGCCGCCGTAGCGGGCCGCCAGGAAGTCGGGGACCGTGTAGGCGCCGAACTTGCGCAGATACGGCGCGACGAGAACGGCGACGAGCACGTAGCCGCCGGTCCAGCCGAGCACGTAGGACAGGCCGTCGTAGCCGAGGGCGTAGAGCGTGCCGGCCATGCCGATGAAGGACGCCGCCGACATCCAGTCCGCGCCGGTCGCCATGCCGTTGTAGATCGCCGGCACCTTGCGCCCGGCGACGTAGTACTCCGACACCTGCATCGTGCGGGAGAGCACGCCGATGCCGGCATAGACCGCGAGCGTGAAGAAGACGAACAGGTAGCCGATGATGCGGTTCGGCACCCCGACCTGCTCGAGGATCGCGAGCAGGACTACGAAAGCGAAGAACCCGCCGGTGTAGACGGCGTAGATCTTGCCGAGATTGCTGGTGAAATCACCGCCGCTTGCGCGTGCAGACATCGTGCCCCCCTATTCCTCGGCCACGCCGAATTCGCGGTCGATGGAGTCCTGCCGCCGCGCGAACCAGAAGATCAGGATCACGAAGATGATCAGGGATCCCTGCGCGGCCATGTAGAAGCCGAGCGGAAACCCGAGGAACACGATCTCGTTCAGCGACCGTACGAACATGTGAATTACAAAGCTGAAGAAGAACCAGATCACCAGCGTGGTGATCATCAGGTTCTTCGTCTTGGCCCAATAGGCGCCATCATGAGACATCGTTCGATGCCCTCCCCAATGCCGCCGAATGAGCGGCGTTGCCTCCACCAGACTTCGGGCTCGTGCCCTTCGCGGACGAATCGCGCAGGACGCAATTCGAGCGCCGCGATCCTAGCACCGCGGGAGATGCCGCTGGATTCGACTTTGGGCTGAGGGCCTCCCCGGCGCCTGCTAGGGTGCGGCGGTCGTTTCGGGCGTATCTGCCGCGATGCGGGGAAGCACCAGGAGGTCGGTCGTGCCGTGCCGGATCAGCTCGGAGCTGACGCTGCCGAGCAGGCCTCGGACCAGCCCGCGGCGCGCATGCGTGGCGACGGCGACGAGGTCGCAGGCCTCCTCCGAGGCGACCTTCTGCAACGCCTCCGCCGGCTCGCCTTCCAGCACGCGGGGCAGCGCGCCGGCCGCGGCGTCCGTCCGCCGCAGCGCGGACTGGAGACGGGATCGCGCAGTCGCGGCCGCCTCCCGGCGGTGGGCGTCGATCTCGTGCCGGTCGACGCCGGCATAGACCATCATTCCGGCCGCGATCGTGGTGAAGGCGTGCAGTGCCGTGATGCGGCGCGGGCCGATCGCCGCGACCGCGGCGAAGAGCGGGGCGAGGTCGGCCGGCTCGAAGCTCTCCGCGCCGACGAGGGCGTGGCGGTACGGCTTGCTCGCCGGCTGCCGGGCGATCAGCACCGGCACCTCGCTGAACCGCACGACGCGCTCCAC
>JAEZEK010000307.1 GCA_023417735.1 Pseudomonadota bacterium
GGCCTGGGGCGTGAGCCCGCGGGCGGCAGCGATCATGATCTTCCCGGCGGCCGTGCCGTCCGGGATCCCGACCGCGAAGAGCCTGAGCTGCTGGTCGAGATAGGCCGCGAACTGGCCGCCGAGATCGGGGAAGACAAGGCCCTGCTTCCCGCCGCCGGCCTGCCGCTGCACGCCGTGGCAGGAGCCGCAGGCCGGAACCAGCCGCTCAGGAACGCCTTGGGTGGCGATCCGCTCGCCCTGCGCCAGGAGATCGGACGCGACCTCCCCCGCCGGCGGGAAGGGGCGGTCCGAGCGTGCCGCGTAGAATTCGGCAAGGCGGGCCACATCGGCTTCCGAGAGTTCGGCAGCGACGGCCTCCATGATGCCGCTCGGGCGGGCGCCCGAGGCGTAGTCCCGAAGCGCCTGGCGAAGGTAGTCGGCCTTCTGCCCGGCGAGGCGCGGAAAGGCGCCGTCGCCGCCGCCTTCGCCGTAGAGGCCGTGGCAGCGGGCGCAGGCGACGAGCGCGTCGCCCGCCTGCCCGATTGCCGCGACCCGGAGCGCCGTCTCCTCGGAGTCCTCGGCAGGAAAGAGCGTCCCGCCGCGCGCCCGCTCGCGATACTCGGCAGGAGGCATGCCGGGCATCGCCTCCAGGAAGGCGACCATCGCCCAGACCTCGTCGTCGCGCCGCTGCGTCGGCCAGGCCGGCATGCCCGTGTACTTCATGCCGTGCTTGACGATCCAGAACAGCTCGCGCTGGCTCCGATCTCCGATCAACGGGGGCAGGAAGGGCGGGACCGGCTGCATGCCGCGCGAAAGGGCGGTCGGCCGGTCGCCGGGCGCGCCGTGGCAGGGCTCGCAAGCACCCGCATAATGGCCGAGACCGCGCGCGACGAGGGCGCGGTCGTCGAGAAGGGGCGGCTCTTCGACGGTCATCGAATAGGTCCGCACCGAGCTGTCCCTGGCGAAGGTCAGGAACCAGGCCGTGATGGGCCAGTGCGGGGACGAGGCGGCGATGTTGTAGAGCCCTGACCACGCGAAGAGCAGCGCCCCCGCCGCCTGGACCCCGATCACGGCCGCGACGATGGGGAGAACGCCCTTCATCGCGCGCGTCCGCCCGTCGCGCCGGGCCGACCCCTTGCGTAACCGACGCCGGCCGTGAAGGTTGGCCGCTCGGGGCAGCGAACCGCGCAAGCGGCCGGGCCTGCTCCCGAAGACCGACGGGCAAGGGAGGCGCGCGATGACCGAGCGCACGGTTCACGAAGGCGAAGGTGTGCTGATGACGCGCGACGGCGGGATGCATCCCGGGCGGTACCGGCTCGTGAGCGAGCACGATCCCGCGCATGGCGTGCGCGGCACGCGTGGCCATTTCCAGCCAGTCGGCAGGCAGCCGCCGGGAACGGACGAGGTGCTCCGGGGACCGGCGACATTGCGGCTCGAGGACGGGCAGGAGACGGACGTCTCCCTGCACGGCCTGCATGGCGACCGCATCGAGATCGCGGGTGCGGGGCCGGTCCGCGGCTCGTAATGATGGCGTGCATGGCCCCCTCCATCAGGCGCAGGACCGGCTGATCAGCGCCGGCAGCCCCGTCCAGACGATCGCCACGGAGGCGAGCATCGCAACGGCGAGCGAGACGGATCGGACGAAGCGCGTCGCCGGATCGCGCCGCTCGGTGGGGTCGCCGATGCGCACGCCGCGGAGCAGGAGCGGGACGATCGCAGCCAGCGCGAGCGCGGTGACGGTACCCACAGCCACGGGAAGGACGATGCCCGCCTCGCCCCACCCGAAGGTGCAGGCGAGCGTGTTGAGGGCGTAGACAAGCGTGAACTGCGCCGCCCAGACGATGAAGCCCGCGCTGATCAGGAAGAGCGCCGCGCCTGCCGACATCTCGGGCCGCATCAGCCGACCGTCCGCGGGAAGAGGTGCATCACGGCGAGGCCGACGAGGCCCTGCGCCACGGCATAGAGCCAGAGCATGCGCAGATTGTCGAAGGTGACGCGGCGGCGGCCGTTGAGCAGGCCGGCGAGCGAGCGGGCGACGGTGTAGAGCGCCATCACGACGAGGGTCGCGACGTAGAAGGCCTGGATCGATATGAGCGCGAAGACGATCGCGCCGTAGCTCGTCTCCGCCGGCCGCACGCCGGCGTCCCACTGCGCGAGGATCTCGGCGGCCGAAGCGCCCACGATGAGCGGGACCGCCGCCAGGATCAGGAGCCGCACGGGCCAGTGGCTCGCGCCGGGGGTGCGTGCGAGAAAGCGGTCGGCGAGGAGCAGCGAGCCGGTGCCGCCGGCGTAGAGCGCCGCTGCCGCGGCCGGCCAGCGGAGATCGGGTATGCCTGCGCCCGGAGGCGGCCAGGCCTCCGCATTGCCGAGCCACAGGAACAGGTAGGAGAAGACGGCGCAGGCGTAGAGCGCGCCGCCCACCAGCATCAGCACCACCATCGCCCACCAGGAATGGCTGACGGGGCCGGTGGCATAGACGGGAAGCCGGATGCCGCCGCCGATGTCGACGGGCGGAAGGTCGGGATCCGGATCCGTCTCCCAGGCCCATTTGATGATGAACGCGATCGCCAGCACGCCGCTGATCGCGGCCGGGACGACGAACTTGACGGTGAGGAGCAGGAAGAAGCCGGCCGTGAAGACGGCGCCGAGCACGGTCGACCAACTCGGCCCCGGGATGCGCAGCAGGTATTGCGGCTCGGCCCGCACCGGGCTCGTCACGATCGTCTCGCGGAGGCCGGTCGCGGTGCCGGGGAGATAGTAGCGCCCGGCCTCGACGTCCTCGGCGAGGTTCGCCTGGTCCCAGATCGGCTCGCGGCTGGTGACGATCGGCACGCTCCGCGTCTGGTAGGTGTCGTTCGGCAGCCATTCGAGCGTGCCGGCGTTCCAGACGTTTCCGGCCTGCTCGCCGCCGAAGGGACGGAAGCGGCGGGCGAGGTCGTAGAGGAACACCGCCACCCCGGCCGCGATCAGGAATGCGCCGGCCGTCGAAACCGCGTTCGCGACGTTCCAGCCGAGGCCGTCCGGATAGGTGTAGACGCGCCTCGGCATGCCGCGCATGCCGGTGACGTGCATCGTGAAGAAGGTGACGTTGACGCCCACGAACATGAGGCCGAAGACCCAGCGGCCGAGCGTCTCCGACATCTGAACGCTGATCGAAGGCGCCCAGTAGTAGAAGGCGGCAAAGAGCGGGAACACCATTCCGCCGATCAGCACGTAATGGAAGTGCGCGACGACGAAGTAGGTGTCGTGCACCTGCCAGTCGAACGGCATCATGGCGACCATGACGCCCGTGAGCCCCCCGAGCGTGAAGATGAAGAGGAACCCGAGGATGAAAAGGCCGGGGGTTTCGAGCCGCATCTTGCCGCGCGCGATGGTCGCGATCCAGGCGAAGACCTGGATGCCGCTCGGAACCGCGACCGCCATGCTGGCCGCCGAGAAGAAGCTCAGCGACAGCTCCGGCAGGCCGGTGGTGAACATGTGGTGGACCCAGAGGCCGAAGCTCAGGAAGCCCGTCGCGATGATGGCGAGCACGACCATGCGGTAGCCGGCGAGCGGCGTCTGCGCCATGGTCGGCAGGATCATCGACACCATGCCGGCCGCCGGCAGGAAGATGATGTAGACCTCGGGATGGCCGAAGAACCAGAAGAGGTGCTGCCAGAGGAGCGGGTCGCCGCCTCGCTCCGCGATGAAGAAGGGCCAGTGGAAGGCGCGCTCGAGCTCCAGGAGCAGCGTGCACAGGATCACCGCCGGAAAGGCGAAGATGATCATCGCGGCGAAGACGAGCATCGCCCAGGAATAGACCGGGAGCTTGTCGAGGCCCTGCCCCGGCGCGCGCGTCTTGAGCACGCCCACCACGATCTCCATCGCGCCTGCGATCGCGGAGATCTCGATGAAGCCGATGCCGAGCAGCCAGAAATCGGCGTTGATGCCGGGCGCGAATTCGTAGCTGGAGAGCGGCGGGTACATGAACCAGCCGCTCTTCGGCGCGACGTCGAAGAAGATGCTCGTGAAGAAGACTGTCCCGCCGACGAAATAGGCCCAGAACGCGTAGGCGCTGAGGCGCGGGAACGGCAGGTCGCGGGCGGCCTGCAGGTTCGGCAGGAGATAGACCGCGAGCGCCTCCACGACCGGAACGGCGAACAGGAACATCATCACCGTGCCGTGCATGGTGAACATCTGGTTGTAGAGGTCGTGCCGGACGAGATCGTTCGACGGGACGGCGAGCTGGGTGCGCATGACGAGCGCGAGGATGCCGGCCAGCACGAAGAACATCACCGCCGTGCCCACGTAGAACACGCCGATGACGTTGTTGTTGACCTCGGAGAGGATCCGCCAGCCCTTCGGCATCTCCCAGGCGCGCTCGAGCGCCTCGAGCTCGCCTGGCGGGCGCGGGGTTGCGTTGGGCAGCCTCATTTCAGGCCGCCCAGGTAGCCCGCCAGCGCGTCGAGGTCGTCCGCGTCCAGCACGGCGAAGGACGGCATCCGGGCCTCCGGCTTGATGTGCTGGGCAGAGGCGATCCAGGCGGCGAGCGTGGACCGCTCGTTGCGGAGCGTACCGGCGGCGATCGACACGCGGCTGCCGACATGGGTGAGGTCGGGGCCGATCACGCCGCCTGCCGGCGTGCCGCGGATCGTGTGGCAGGCGCCGCAGCCGGTCTCCACGAAGAGCCTCGCGCCGCGCGCCGCATCGTCGCCGGCCGCCGCGGCAGGACCGCTCTCCCGGCGCAGCCAATCGTCGAACGCCTGCGGCTCCATCGCGACGGCATAGAAGGCCATCAGGGCATGCTGGGCGCCGCAATACTCCGCGCACTGGCCGCGGTAGACGCCCGCCCGGCCTGCCGAGAAGCGATAGGTGTTCACCCGGCCCGGGATCATGTCGAGCTTGCCGGCGAGGCTCGGCACCCAGAAGGAATGGATGACGTCCGCCGCCTTCAGCACGAACTCGACCGGGACGCCGACGGGCATCCGGATCTCGTTCGCAGATACGGCCATCACCGTGCCCTCGTCGTCGAGATAGCTGACGCGCCACCACCATTGCTCGCCGGTGACCTCGATCCGGAGGCCAACGGATTCCGCCGGAGGATCGATCGCCCGCAGCATGGTCAGGCCGACGATCAGAAGGACCGTGAGCGTCACCACCGGGAAGACGATGCCGCCCGCCACGATCGCTCCGCTGCTGCCGAGCCAGTGGCGGCGGTCGGGGGCGGCGAAGACGGCGTAGGCAGTGAGAGCCAGAACCAGGAGCAGGATCGCGGCTGCGCCGCCGGTCATCCACCAGGTCAGCGCCGCCACCCGCTCCGCGTGCGGCCCGGCCGTGTCGAGCATCGACTGCGGCCCCCCGCAACCCGCGGGAACGACCGCGACGAGAGGGAGAATACGGCCGGGCTTCACGGTGGTGCGTGGCACGTCTTCGAACCGCCGGATAGCCGATTCAAGGCTTCTTCGCTTCCGCCAGGACCCGCGCCGTTCCGGAACGCCGGAAAGACTCACCCCTGAAAGTCTAGAGGAGGCTTTCCGGCAGACAAGCTGCGCCTGCGGGATTCGGAGCTGTGTGCAACGCCGCGGCGCGGGCGTGTCGGCATCAGGCGCCCGACGCCGGGCGCGCGAAATCGGGCATGCGGAAGCGGCGGCGATAGGCACCCGGCGCAAGGCCGGTCAGGCGCCTGAAGAGGCGGCGGAAGAAGGCCGGCTCCTCGTACCCGACCTGCCAGCTGATCTCGTCGATCGGGGCCTCCGTCCGCTCCAGCCGGCGCTTGGCCTCCTCCACCCTGAGGCGCTGCACGTAGGCGATCGGGCTGAGGCCGGTCGCGCTCGCGAACCTGCGTTTGAACGTGCGCTCCGGCAGGCCGGCGCATCGCGCCATCTCCACGAGGGGTTTCGCGACGGCGAAGTGGCCGGCGATCCAGTCCTGCGCCGAGGCGACCGCGCTGTCGCCGTGATCCCTGCGGCCCTCGAAGACGATATAGGGGGCGAGCCCGTCCTGGTGCCATTGGAGCGCGAAATAGCGCGCCACCGTCTGCGCCGCCGTCGCCCCCGCATGGCGCGCGATCAAATAGAGGACCAGATCGTGCCAGGTCATGGAGGCGCCCGAGGTGATCAGCTCCTCGCGCCGGCCGGCGATGACGAGAACCCGCTCCGGAAAGACGGCGACATCCGGGAAGGCGGCCTGGAACAGGCGGGCATAGCCGAAATGCACGGTCGCGGGCATGCCGTCGAAAAGGCCGGTCTCGGCCAGCAGGAAGATGCCGGAACAGGCCGAGCAGAGGAGCGCGCCGCGCCGGTGCATCGCCTCCAGCCACGCGACGAGCTCCGGGTAGCGCCCCTTCCGCCATCCGTCCGGCCCGATCATCACGGAAGGCACGATGACGATGTCGGTCGCCTCGACCGCGGCCACGCTCCGCTGCACCGTGACCGGGACCCCGCTCGCGAGTTGCAGCGGCCCGGCCGAGAGCCCGACGATCTCCACCGCAAAGGGGGGCGGCGTCCGCGGCGCGCCGGCGTCCGGCGGCACGAAGGAGAAGGCGTTCATCACGTCGAACACGCCGGTGAGCGTCGACACGGCGGCCTCCGGAATGGCGAGGAGGCTGACGTGGAGCGGCTCCGATCCGGCTGCGGTCCGAGGGGGCATGTCGGCTCTCTTGCGTCGGCTCAGCATAGAACCGGCAGGGCGGCGGCACCACGCCCGATCGCCGCCGCAAGCCACGGTTCCGAGGCGATTGGCACGATCGGACCGATACCGGCCGATACCGCTCTGCCGCTGAAGCCGTGCGGAGGCCATGTTCCGTACGCCCCGGACCGGGGGCACGAGGAGACATTGCCATGCACGACGTTCAGACCGCAGAGAGAACCCAGCCCGCAGCACTCGACCCGGCGAAGATCGACGAATGCGTCACACGCGCCGTCGTCGACCTTTCCGCCGGCTATGGCGGCGTCATGATCAGCCTCGGCAACCGCCTCGGCCTCTACAAGGCCATGGCGGGCGCCGGCCCGCTCAGTTCGCGGGAGATTGCGCGCCGCGCCGGCTGCGCGGAGCGCTACGTGCGCGAGTGGCTCAACGCCCAGGTCGCCGGCGGCTACCTGCTCTTCCACGCCATCAGCGAGACCTACGAGCTGACGCCGGAGCAGGCCTTCGTGCTGGCCGACGAGGACAGCCCGGCCTTCATCCCGAACGGCTGGTCGACCGTCGCGTCGATGTGGTCGGACGAGACGAAGGCGGTCGAGGCGTTCCGGACGGGCAAGGGCATCGCCTGGGGCGACCATGACGGGCGCCTCTTCTGCGGCGTCGCCGCCTTCTACCGGAACGCCTATCGCGGCAGCCTCGTCCAGGAATGGCTGCCGGCGCTGGACGGCGTCGTGGAAAAGCTGAAGGCGGGGGCGGTGGTCGCCGATATCGGCTGCGGCCACGGCCATTCCACCGCGCTGATGGCGGAATCCTTTCCCGGCTCGCGCTTCTACGGCTTCGACACGCATCCCGACTCGATCGCCGAGGCGGAGCGGATCGCGGCGGCGGCTGGCGTCGCGGCGCGGACGCGCTTCGCCACCGCCCGCGCCGACGACTATCCGGGCAGGGGCTACGATCTGATCTGCTTCTTCGACTGCCTGCACGACATGGGCGATCCGCTCTCGGCCGCCCGCCATGCGGCGCAGGCGCTCGCGCCTGACGGTACGGTGATGCTGGTCGAGCCGTTCGCGAACGACCGGGTCGAGGACAACATCTCGCCGGTCGCCCGGCTCTATTATTCCGCCTCCACAACGATCTGCTGCGCCCATGCCATCTCCGAAGGCGGCCACCTGGTGCTCGGCGCGCAAGCCGGCGAGGCGCGGCTCGCGGACGTGTTCCGGAAAGCGGGCTTCACGCGTTTCCGCCGGGCGGCCGAGACGCCCTTCAACCTCGTGCTCGAGGCGCGGCTCTGAACCGGAAGCGCCGACCGGCCGGCCGATGGAGCGTTGACGTTTGCGCGCTGACGCTCTTCTGAGGAGCGATGGCCAATACCGACACCCGCCGTGCGATCGAAACGGTGTTCCGGATCGAACGGGCGAGGCTCATCGGAGGCCTCGCCCGCTTCGTGCGTGACGTGGACCACGCCGAGGAACTCGCGCAGGACGCCCTCGTCACCGCGCTCTCCGAATGGCCGAGCACCGGCGTTCCGGGCAATCCCGGCGCTTGGCTGATGGCGGCCGCCAAGCGTCGGGCGATCGACGGCTTCCGGCGCGAGAGAATGCGCGCTGCCAAGCATGCCGAGATCGGCCGCGCGCTCGAGGAGGAGACGAGCGCCGACATGGAAGCGGTCGAGGCTGCGCTCGACGACGATCTCGGCGACGAACTGCTCGGGCTCGTCTTCGCCGCCTGCCACCCGATCCTCTCGCGCGAGGCGCGCGCGGCGCTGACGCTCCGCCTGGTCGCCGGGCTGACGACCGACGAGATCGCCCGCGCGTTCCTGGCGAGCGAGGCGACCATCGCCCAGCGCATCGTCCGGGCCAAGAGGACGCTGCGCGATGCCGGCCTTGCCTTCGAGGTGCCGCGCGGCGCCGACCGCGCCGCCCGCCTCGCCTCGGTCCTCGAAATCGTCTACCTGATCTTCAACGAGGGCTATGCCGCGACCGCGGGCGAGGACCTGATCCGCCCGACCCTGTGCTTCGAGGCGATGCGCCTCGGCCGCATCCTCGCCGGCCTGATGCCGGAGGATCCGGAGGTCTTCGGGCTGCTCGCCCTCATGGAGATCCAGGCGTCGCGGCTCGCCGCCCGGACCGCACCCGACGGCTCGCTCGTCCCGATCACCGAGCAGGACCGCACCCGCTGGGACCGGCTGCTCATCCGGCGCGGCCTCGCAGCGCTCGCCCGTTCGGAGGCGCTCGGCGGCGCGGACCGACCCTATGC
>JAEZEK010000314.1 GCA_023417735.1 Pseudomonadota bacterium
GCGCTCGATCTCGGGCTCCCGGTCCGCGCCGGCGCCGAGGAGGTGAACGTCGCGCTGCCGAGCTGGGCCACATACGACTGGCCGGCGAGCGGCGAATCCTGATGCCCGACCGCTCCGGTGCGCCGCCGCGCGCCGGGCAGCGCATGCTGTCCGGCCGGCGGCTCGATCTGCTCGACCCTTCGCCGCTCGACGTGGAGATCGCCGACATCGCCCACGGCCTGGCGCGGGTCGCGCGCTGGAACGGCCAGACCCGCGGCGACCACGCCTATTCGGTCGCGCAGCACTCGCTCCTGGTCGAGGCGATCCTCGCGCTCCGCCGTCCGCGCGTCACGCAAGCCGATCGGCTCTCCGCGCTCCTGCACGACGCGCCGGAATACGTCATCGGCGACATCATCTCCCCCTTCAAGACGGTCCTCGGCGACGGCTACAAGGGCGTCGAGCGTCGGCTTCTGACGGCGATCAGGCTGAGGCACGGCCTTCCGGCCGACGTTCCGCCTCGCCTCGCGCTCGCCATCAAGAAGGCCGATCAGGTCGCCGCCTACCTCGAGGCGACGGAACTCGCCGGCTTCTCCGACGAGGAGGCGCGGCGCTACTTCGGCAGGCTGGAGGGACTGGCCACCGCCGACCTCTCGCATCTTTTACTGCCCTGGCCCGCGACCGAGGCCGAATCGCGCTATCTCGAGGCCGTCGCGCGCGCAACGGAAGCCGGCAGGACGCCTGACGTGGCCGCAGCACCCTTGTAGAATACGCGCCGAGAGCCACGGTCATGAGCACGATCCACGTCTGTCCGCTGTCACGCCTGCACGACACCGTATCGGCCTGTCGGGCTCGCCGCCTCGTGACGCTCATCAACAACCAGACGCAGGTCGTCCGGCCGGAAACCGTCGCCGAGCCGGACCACCTGTTCCTCGGCTTCAACGACATCAGCGAGCCGGCCGAGGGGCTGGTGCTGGCGGGCGAGGACCATGTTCGCCGGTTCCTGGACTTCGTCGGGCGCTGGGACCAGGAAGGCCCGCTGGTGATCCATTGCTGGGCCGGCGTCAGCCGCTCGACGGCGGCCGCGTTCACGGCGGTGTGCGCGCTCAGGCCGGATCTCGACGAGGAGGAGATCGCCTGGCGCCTGCGCAGCCGCTCGCCCCAGGCCTCGCCGAACCGGCGGTTCGTGAGCCTCGCCGACGAGATCCTCGGGCGCGAGGGCCGGATGAACAGGGCGATCGAGAGGATCGGCCGAGGTGCGGATTGCTTCGAGGGAACGGTCTTCTCCCTCTCGGTCTCGGATGACTGAGGGGGCCGCCCCCGCCCGGCCGACCGGACGCCCGCCCGCCATCGAGGTCGGGCTCAATGCCGCGATCGTGGCCGTCGAGAAGAACGCCCCCCTCATCCTCGTCATCCAGCCGGCCTGTCCGGAGCGTTTCGAGAGCCTGCCCTTCGGCCCGTTCGATCCCTTGCGGCATCGGACGATGGAGATCGGGCTCAGGGAGTGGGTGGCCGCCCAGACCGAGCTCAGGCTCGGCTATGTCGAGCAGCTCTACACCTTCGGCGACCGCGGCCGACACGCCGAGCCGGGCGATTCGGCACCGCACGTGATGTCGGTCGGTTATCTGGCGCTCGCGCGAATGTCGGCCGACGCCGCCGATGCGCTCGCCCGCTCGCACGCGTCCTGGCGGCCCTGGTACGACTACTTTCCCTGGGAGGACTGGCGGGAGCACGAACCGCGCCTGATTGCGTCCACTATCCTGCCCCGTCTCGAGGAGTGGTGCGCGGAGGCGGACGATGCGCTGCGGGCGGAAAGCCGGCGGGATCGGGTCCGGATCGCCTTCGGCGGGGACGAACTGCCCTGGGACGAGGAGCGCGTCCTCGACCGCTTCGAGCTCCTGTACGAGGCGGGGCTGGTCGAGGAGGCGGTTCGCGACGGCCGGGCGCCGGCGCGGACGCGGACGGGCGCCGCGCATCTCGGTCGCCCCATGCTGCACGACCACAGGCGGATCCTCGCCACGGCGATCTCGCGCCTGCGCGGCAAGCTCAAGTACCGGCCCGTCGTGTTCGAGCTGATGGCGGAGACCTTCACCCTCACGGAATTGCAGCGCACGGTCGAGGCGATCTCGGGCCGGCGCCTCCACAAGCAGAACTTCCGCCGCCTCGTCGAGCAGGGCGAACTCGTCGAACCGACCGGCGGCTCCAGCCTCTCCACCGGCGGCAGGCCGGCCGCGCTCTTCCGCTTCCGGCGCGAAGTCGTGCAGGAACGGCCGGCGCCCGGCCTGCGCCTCGGTGTCCGTGCATGAGGGGAAAGGCCGGCTCGCGCCTGCTTCTGCGCGCCTGCGGGCGGACCCTGGCCCTCGGCCTGGCATTCACCCTGCTGACCGGTTTCAACCGGGCCGACGCGCTGCATTTCCTCGACGGCCGATGGAGCGGCGGCGGCGTGACGCTGACCGTCAACCGCTGGACGATGCAGGGGAACGACGATCCGGCGAAGCCCTTCCAATGGGATCCGGTCCGCATCCGGGATGCCACCGCGCCGTGGATCGTCTTCATGATCGGCAAGCAGGTCTACATCGTCACGATGGGGGAGGATCGGGACGAGATCACCGTGTTCGTGGGCGGCCGGCCTGCCACGCTCCGGCGGGTGCGCTGAACCCGGGCCGACCGCGCGCGGAACGGGTCCCCTCTTCCTGCCGTTTCCTGCCGGACCGACGAACCGCAGGGCACCAGCATGAATTCGAGTTCCGAGCGGAGCACTTCACTCTGGATGGAAACCAATGCGGCCGAAGGCCCCCCGCCGCTCGGCGGCGAGGACCGCGCAGACGTCGCGGTGGTCGGCTCCGGGATCGCCGGCCTCTCCACCGCCTACGAGCTCGCGCAGGCCGGACGGTCGGTGATCGTGCTCGACCGCGGGCCGCTGACCGGCGGCATGACCTCCCGCACGACGGCTCATCTCGCTTCCGCCTGCGACGACTTCTATCACGAGCTCATCGGGATGCGCGGCCTGGAAGACGCCCGGGCGTTCCACCAGAGCCAGGTGGCGGCGATCGCCCGGGTCGAGGCGATCGTGGAGGCGGAGCAGATCGACTGCGACTTCCAGCGGGTCGACGGCCACCTGTTCGCAGCGTCGGCGGAGGATCGCGACCTGCTCGACCGGGAGCTCGCCGCCTGCCGCGAGGTCGGCGCCGAGGAAGCCGGGCTGCTCCCGTCCGCGCCGCTTCCGGGCGCCGACGGGCGCGCATGCATCCGGTTCCGCGGGCAGGCCCGGTTCCATCCGCGGAAATACCTCAACGGGCTGATCGCCGCGCTCCGGCGGGCCGGAGCGCGGCTTTACGCCAACCCCGCCGTCGAGAGCGTCGATGAGGCGGAGGGCGGCGTCACCGTCCGCTGCGTCGGCGGCGCCACCGTCCATGCGAAGGCCGCGGTCATCGCGACCAACTCGCCGGTCAACGACTGGCTCGCGATCCACAGCAAGCAGGCGCCCTATCGCACCTACGTGGTCGCCGGGCCGGTGCCGCGCGGCTCGGTTCCCGACGCCCTCTTCTGGGACACGGCGGATCCCTACCACTACGTCCGCCTGCAGCCGCGCGACGACGCTCATGACGTCCTGATCGTCGGCGGCGAGGACCACAAGACCGGCCATGCCGGTGCCGACGAGATCCAGGACAGGCTCGAAAGGCTCGAAGCGTGGGCGCGCGGCTTCTTCCCGAGCCTCGGCGCCGTGGAGCGGCGCTGGTCCGGCCAGGTGATGGAGCCGTTCGACGGCCTGCCCTTCATCGGACGCAACCACGGCAATGCCGAGGTTTACGTCGCGACCGGGGATTCCGGGCAGGGCATCACGAACGGCGTCGCCGCAGGCATCCTCCTGCGGGAGCTGATCCTCGGCCGGGAGCATCCCTGGGCGGCGGCGTTCGACCCGCGCCGGAAGGCCACCTCCACGGGTGCAGCCAGGGAATTCCTGAAGGAGAACATCGACGCCGCGGCCCATGTCGCGGCGCACCTCACCCCTGGCGAGGTCGGGAGCATCGACGATCTGCAGCCCGGCCGCGGTGCAATCATCCGTCAGGGCATGACGAAGATCGCGGCCTACAAGGCCGAGAGCGGCCGCCTCTACATGCACTCCGCGACGTGCACGCATACCGGTTGCGTGCTCGAATGGAATCCGTTCGAGGTCTGCTGGGACTGCCCCTGCCACGGCTCGCAATTCGCGCCGGAGGGGGGCGTGCTGAACGGACCCGCTATCCATCCCCTGCGGACCCTCGACTAGGTTCGCGCCGGCCGGGAATCGGCAAGCGGGGAAGGGTTTGCGTCATCGCCCTCGTGCGCGGCCACGCTTAAGGCTGGGCCGCGCAGGCAAGCGGAGGAGAGGATGCGGACTCAGGTCGGGATCATCGGGGCTGGCCCTGCCGGGCTCCTGCTCTCGCATCTCCTGCACCTGGAAGGGATCGAGTCGGTCGTCCTCGAGGACCGCAGCCGCGCCTATGTCGAGAACCGGATCCGCGCCGGGGTGCTGGAGCAGGTCACGGTCGACCTCCTCAACCAGGCTGGGCTGGGCGACCGGCTGCGCAGCGAGGGCCTCGTCCACGACGGCATCGAGATCGCGTTCTCCGGCGCGCGCCACCGCATCGATTTCCGCGAGCTGACCGGCGGCAAGGCCGTCACGGTCTATGGGCAGCACGAGGTCGTGAAGGACATGATCGCGGCGCGCCTTGATGCCGGCGGGCAGATCCTCTTCGAAACGCGCGCCACCGGCATCGCCGGCATCGACACGACCCGGCCGCGCATCGCCTTCGAGCACGAAAGCGGGGCCGGCGCGGTGGAATGCGACTTCGTCGCCGCCTGCGACGGGTTCCACGGCGTCGGCCGGCCGGCAATGGCCCACCGGCTGCAGGTCTTCGAACGGCGCTACCCGTTCGGCTGGCTCGGCATCCTGACCGAGTCGCCGCCGCCATCCGACGAGCTGATCTACGCCAGCCACGACAGCGGCTTCGCGCTCTACAGCATGCGCTCTCCCGAAATGGCGCGGCTCTACCTCCAGTGCGACCCGGACGACGACATCGCGAACTGGCCCGACGAGCGCATCTGGGCGGAACTCCACCTGCGCCTCGACGACGGGGACCGGGGGCTCCTGAGGCAAGGGCCGGTCCTCCAGAAGGGCATCACGCCGATGCGCAGCTTCGTCGTGGAGCCGATGCAGGAGGGCCGGCTGTTCCTTGCCGGGGACGCCGCCCACATCGTCCCGCCGACCGGTGCGAAGGGCATGAACCTTGCGGTCGGCGACGTCTTCGTGCTGGCGCGCGCGATCGCCGACCACGTCCGCACGGGCCGGTCCGAGCGGCTCGACGCCTATTCGCAGACCTGCCTGCGGCGCATCTGGAAGGCGCAGCGCTTCTCCTGGTGGATGACGTCCATGCTCCACCTCTTCCCGGGCGCGACGCCGTTCGAGCGGCGCGTTCAGCTGGCCGAGCTCGACTACGTCACCGCCTCGCCCGCGGCCTCGCAATCGCTTGCCGAGAACTACGTCGGCCTGCCGTTCGATTCGTAGGCCTCCACGGCCGGCCCGAGGCGCTTGAACTCGTCCGCCACAGCGGATAGGGAAGGTCGGGCGGCATGACGGAACTGCTGACGGGTCCTTGCGATGAGCGATTCACCGTCCGTTGCCGAGGCTGCCCTTCCCCTCGAGCGCGATTTCTTTCTTCGGTCCCTGATTCGCGAATTGTCGGGCACGCTCGAGGAAGTCGTCGGGCTGGAGGAGGCGTCCGGCTATATCAGCATCGTGGGCGATGCCATCGGGCGGGACATGGACGCCGGCTATCGCGGTGCGCTCCAGGTCGACCGGCTGAGCACCGATCAGGTGCGGGAGGTTCTGGTCGATCTGAAGCGCCGCATCCAGGGCGATTTCTTCGTCATCGAGGAGACCGAGGACCGCATCGTGCTCGGCAACCGGCGCTGTCCCTTCGGCGAGATGGTCGCCGGGCGCCCGTCGCTCTGCATGATGACCTCCAACGTGTTCGGGCGCATCGCGGCGGACAATCTCGGCTATGCGAGGATTGCTATTCCGCAATCGATTGCGCAAGGTGATCCCGGCTGCGTGGTCGTCGTCCACCTGCGACCGCCGGGTGAGCCGGAGCCGGGTGCACGGGAATACTATCGGCGTGTTCATGAGCGATGAGGCCGGTCTTCAGCGCACCATGGAATTCGAGAGACTGTTCAACTTCCTGCAGGAGCCGATCTTCGTTCTGAGCCGCGACGGATCCATTCGGAAGGCGAATGCCTCGGGGATGAGCCTCCTCGGGGGAGCGTCGCCGACTGCGCTGGTCGACGCCGTCGAGGATCGCGCGGCCCTGTTGCGGCTGCTCGACCTCGCAGCCGGCGTGGCGATGCCGGTGCCGGGGGCGCTGGCGCTGCGCGGCGCGGACGGGTCGAGCCGGCGCGTTCCTGTCCGGGCGGCCGTGTTTCTCCCCGGATCTCCGGACGCCGCCTTGTTGCTGCGGGTCCTGCCGGCGCAGGACAACCAGTTCCTGACGCTGACCCGCAAGGTGCGGGAGCTGGATGCCGAGATCCGCGAGCACCGCAGGACCGAAGCGGCTCTCGCCCGGGCGCTCGACGCGAGCCGGGCGATGCTGAACGAGCTTCACCACCGCGTCCGCAACACGACACAGATGCTTCTCGGGATGCTCGCCGGCGCGCGGCGTAATGCCACCGAGCCGGCCGTACTCGCCCTCCTCGCCATGCTCCGGCGCCGGCTGCTCGCCATTGGTGCGGCGCAGCAGCTCCTCTATAGCGCCGACCGCATGGATGCCGTTCCGCTCCGCCCGCTCGTCGAGAACCTGACGGGTTCGATCCTGGAGAACGCGCCTGGCGTTCAGCTCGATCTCTCGATCGAAGACCGCGACGTCCCGAGCGATCTCGCGGTCCCGCTCTCGATCATCCTGGCGGAGATCGCCGTCGCCGGCGCGCCCGGGATTTCGGCGCGCGGCAGCGGGACCCTGGCGCTGGCGATCCGCTCGAATGGGGATGCGATCGAGATTGCCGTCACGTGCCCCGGCGGCGGGGTGCCGGACTGGGACCGCGTTTCGGATCGGCGGACGGTCGACGGCCTCGTCCAGCAGATCGGCGGGACGATCGCCCCGCTTGCGGACGGATTCGTCCTCCGCTTCCCCGACCAGGTGCGCGGGGTGGTCTCGTCGTGATGCGGCAGCACGCAGCCTATGCCCCAGCGGCCGAAGGCTTCCCGGGAGCGGAAGGTCGCTGGACGAAGGCGGGCGCGGCTCCTGCCGGCGCGCTCGGACGATCCGCGGCCCGCAGTGCAGCCTCCGGCCCCGGCGGGCGCCTTCCCGCCAAGCCCGGCGCCGCGACCGAAACGCCGATGTGCATCGACGGCCAGGAAGCGCACCTGGCGAGACTTGCGCCCGAGCCGCGTATCCTGATCGTCGAGGACGAGTGGTTCATCGCCATCGAGAGCGAGGCGATCCTCACCGCCGGCGGCTATCGCGTGGTCGGCACCGCAGCGAGCGCCGACGAGGCTGTGACGCTCGCCGAGCGGGAGCGTCCCGACCTCGTCCTGATGGACATCAGACTGCGCGGGACGCGGGATGGCGTCGATGCCGCCCTGGAGATCCACCGCCGCTTCGGCATAGTGTGCGTCTTCGCGACGGCCCATTCGGAGCCGACGCTCCAGACCCGGGCGGCGGACGCTCGTCCCGCCGGCTGGCTGACGAAGCCCTTTTCCGAGCGGCAGCTGATCCAGGCCGTGGAACGGGCGCTCGAATCACGCCGGTGAGGCGACCTCGGCGCATTGACGGCGGAAGAGTCATCCGGCGTTCAGACAATCCGTGTTTCCTCGGTGCGACCTGAAGGCACCCGATGGCTCCGCTCGACACGTTCATCCTGAGGCGACGGATCGCCTATTTCAGCATGGAGATCGCGCTCTCTCCGGCGATCCACACCTATGCCGGCGGCCTGGGCGTGCTCGCCGGCGACGTCGCGCGCTCCTGCGCCGATCTCGACCTGCCGGTGGTCTTCGTCACCCTGGTCAGCCGCTCCGGCCATCTGCGCCAGGAGATCGACGCCGCCGGCCGCCAGGTGGAACACGGCGACCCGTGGAACCCGGCCGAATGGGCGACGCCGCTCGGCGCGATGGTGGCGGTCGAGATCGAGGGCAGGCGGGTCTGGCTGAGGCCGTGGCTCCACGTCCTGGCCTCGCCGCTCGGCAACACCATCCCGGTCATCCTGCTCGACACGGATGTCGAGCAGAACGCCGAGAGCGACCGACTCATCACCGACCGGCTCTATGGCGGCGACAACGCCTATCGCCTGAAGCAGGAGATCGTCCTCGGCCTGGGCGGCGAGCAGATGCTGAGGGCCCTCGGCTTCCGGATCTCGAAATACCATCTGAACGAGGGGCACGCGGCGCTCCTCACGCTCGCCATCCTCAAGTACCAGCGCCGCCGCACCCGCAGCTGGGCCGGCGCGCTGCTCTACGAGGTCGACCCCGTCCGGGCGCGCTGCATCTTCACCACCCACACGCCCGTCGAGGCCGGCCACGATCGCTTCCCCTACGACCTCGTCGAGCGGACGCTCGGCGCCTTCATCGAGATCGACCAGCTGAAGCTCCTCGCCGGCAAGGACGAGCTCAACATGACCTGCCTGGCGCTGAACCTCAGCGGCTTCGTCAACGGCGTCGCCCAGCGGCACACCGAGACCACCCAGCGCATGTTCCCGGGCTACCAGATCCGCGCCATCACCAACGGCGTTCATGCCGCGACCTGGGCGCATCCGCGCATCGCCGAGATCTTCCAGGACGTGGCGCCCGGCTGGAGCCACGAGCCGGAGATCCTCGCCCGCGCAGACGTGATGTCCGACGAGGCCATCTGGCAGGCCCACCAGGCCGCCAAGGGCGAACTCGTGGCCAAGGTCGCCGAGCTGAGCGGAAAGGCTCTCGACCCGGCGGTCCCGATCCTCGCCTTCGCCCGCCGGATGACCGGCTACAAGCGGCCGGACCTCCTCTTCTACGACATCGACCGGCTCCGCCGCATCGCGGCCGGGCGGCCGTTCCAGGTGGTGCTGGCCGGCAAGGCCCATCCCAAGGACTGGGACGGCAAGCGCCTGATCGAGCTGCTTCACCAGCGCATGCGCGACCTGGAAGGCGCGGTCACAGTCGCCTTCCTGCCGAACTACGATTTCGGGCTCGCACGCTATCTCGTCTCGGGCGCGGACGTCTGGCTCAACACGCCTTTGCCGCCCTACGAGGCATCGGGCACCAGCGGCATGAAGGCCGGGCTGAACGGCGTCCTCAATCTCAGCGTGCTCGACGGCTGGTGGGTGGAGGCTTGCCTGGAGGGCGTGACCGGCTGGGCGATCGGCAAGGACCACGAGAACGGCGAGCACTCCGCGATGGAGCTTTACGACAAGCTCGAGAACACCGTCCTGCCGCTCTGGTACGACGATCGCGCGCGCTGGATCTGGATGATGAAGCAGTCGATCGCCAAGATCGGGTACTATTTCAACAGCCAGCGCATGATGCGCCGCTATGCGAGCGAGGCCTATCTCGGCTGAAGCGCCGGTTCGGCCAAGTCGCCCATCGCGGCGAAGAGGCGCTCCACGTCCTTCCGGCGGCAAAGCTCCGTTCCGGGGGTGAGGACCGCGGCCGCGCCGGCTGCGACCCCGAGGCCGAACGCGGCTCGGGGCGCCATTCCGGAAGCGAGCCCGAAGGTCATCGCGCCGAGGAAGCTGTCGCCGGCGCCGACCGCCGAACGGGCCGTCACGGGCGGCGCCACGAGGCGCACCGCCTCGTCCCTGGTGGCAAGGAGCGCGCCGTCTGCGCCGAGCGTGAGCGCGACCATCTCCGCCGCGCCGCTCGCGACCAGCCCGCGTGCGGCCTCGTCCTGGGT
>JAEZEK010000363.1 GCA_023417735.1 Pseudomonadota bacterium
CCTACATGCCGTTCCGCACCTGGATGCCGCGCCCGGTCGCCGGCACCGACGGGCTGCGGCCGACGAGCTGGACGGAGGCGCACGACCAATGGGGCGCGATCCAGCTGCAGAACCGGTTCCGCGCCTCGTCGGGCCGCGGCATGGGCGACCACGATCTGCAGGCCTGGACGGCGGTGCGCATCGTCGGCGAGGCGGCGACGCGGACCGCGAGCGTCGAGCCGGAGCGGATGATCGAATTCATCAAGGGCCCGCAGCTCGAGGTCGCCGCCTTCAAGGGGCAGAAGCTGACGATCCGCGACTGGGACCTGCAGCTCCGCCAGCCGGTCCTGCTCGAGGACGGGCGGAACGTGGTATCGGTCTCGCCGCAGGAGGGCTTCCTGCACCAGCACTCCGAGCTCGACACGCTCGGCTACGACCGGCCCGAGACGAAGTGCCGGCTCTAGGGAAAAGACGGACCGGGAGGATTGGCATGCGGAGAGGGATGGCATCGGCGCTGGCGATCGCGCTGTGGCTGGGGGCGGCGGGGCCGGCTTCGGCCTACAAGATCTTCGTCTCCAACGAGGGCGACAACACCGTCACGGTGATCGATTCGGAGACGATGGAGGTCGAGACGACGCTCCAGGTCGGGCAGCGGCCGCGCGGCATCACCATCACGCATGACGGCAAGTACGTGCTGCTGTGCGCCTCCGACGACGACACGGTGCAGATCATCGACGCCAAGACCTACGAGATCGTCGGCACGCTGCCGTCCGGCCCGGACCCGGAGCTCTTCGTGCTGCACCCGTCCGGCAACCCCCTCTACATCGCCAACGAGGACGACAACCTCGTCACGGTGGTGGACGTGGAGCGGCGTGCGCTGATCGCCGAGATCCCGGTCGGCGTGGAGCCGGAGGGCATGGGCATCTCGCCGGACGGCAAGGTCATGGTGAACACGTCGGAGACGACGAACATGGCCCATTTCATCGACACGGCGACGAACGAGATCACGCACAACGTGCTGGTCGATTCGCGCCCGCGCTTCGCGGAGTTCAAGACGGACGGGACAGAGGTGTGGATCTCGGCGGAGATCGGCGGGACGGTCAGCGTGATCGACACGGCGACGCACGAGATCAAGCACAAGATCACCTTCGAGATCCCCGGGCTCAGGCCGGAGGCGATCCAGCCGGTCGGCGTGCGCATCACCAAGGACAACAAGACGGCCTTCGTCGCGCTCGGGCCGGCGAACCGCGTGGCGGTCATCGATGCCGAGACCTACGAGGTCGAGGACTACCTGCTCGTCGGCCAGCGCGTCTGGCAGCTCGGCTTCTCGCCGGACGAGAGCCTGATCTTCTCCACCAACGGCATCTCCAACGACGTCTCCGTGATCGACGTGGCAGACCGCAAGGTGACGAAGACGATCCAGGTCGGGCGGCTGCCCTGGGGCGTGGTGGCGACCCCGGAGTGAGGGGCGGGCCGCACGGAGTTCGGTTCTGACAAGGGGGAAACGATGTCCATTCGAAAGAACGTCCTGACGCTCGCGCTCGCGGGCGGCCTCGCCGCGGCGCTCCTGCCCGTCGCGGCCAATGCGCAGTCCGGCCTGCTGACGCGGGCGGAGGTGCTGCCGAAGCTCACGCTCTCCGCCGGCCAGCCGCTCGCCGAAGGCCCGCTCGAGCTCGAATCCGGCAAGCACTACAAGCTCGTCATCGAGGCCGACGGGACGGCGGAGCTCGCCATCCGCGGGCCGGAATTCTTCCGCAACGTCTGGGTCAACGAGGTCGTCATCAACGACATCGAGGTGCGCCCGCTCGGCGTCGATTCCATCGAGTTCGACGCCGCCGGCGAGGTCGAGATCACCTTCGTGACGATCCGCCCGGGCAGCTTCGCGCTGTTCATCCCCGGCACGACGGGCGAGAGCCAGCGGGTGGCGATCAACGTGAAGTGAGGCGGCCGGGGCTGGCGCGCTCGCCCACGCAATGCGCTTGCGCCGGTCCCGTCAGCCCGGATCCGTGCCGGGCGGGGAGCGGAAGCTCGGATGGAGCGGCCGCCACGGCGCAAGCAGCGTGGTGATGATGCCGGCCTCGCGCACCGCGTGGAGCTCGTATCCGCTCAGCCAGAACTCGCCCGGCGCATTGAGATAGCCCTCGATCGAGGCGAGGAACGCGCCGGACACGCCGGCTGCGGCGAGGAGCTCGACGAAGCGCGCCGTCTCCCGCGGCAGCGGCAGCGTGGCGAAGGCCCGGCACACGCCGTGGAAGAGCCAGGCGCTCGCGCCGCCTGCGACCCGCTCCTCGCCCTGCATGAAGACGAGCACGCAGGACGACAGGCAGGCCGAGCCGTGGCGGACATAGGTGCGAAGCAGCACCCGCTCCCGGAGCTTGCCGAGGCCCGCGCTGACGCGCTCCGCATAGGCGAGCTCCCCGCCGGCGCTGTCGAGGTCGAGGATCACGGTGTCGTAGCGTTCGATCCTCTCGAGGAGCCGCTCCAACTCCTCGGCCAGCGGCGCCGCGATCGCGCCGCGGACGAGCACGGCGACCGTGCCGGGCGGGAGCGAGCGGTTCTCGCCCGACGTCAGGAGCCTGACGCTGGTTTCCCCGCATTCGGCGGGCAAGGCGGGCCCGGCAGCGGCTGTAACAAGGCTGGCGGCGGTCCAGACGGCGAGCGCGGAGGCGCGAATGATCCGCCGCATCCGACCCGCTACGGCTTCTGCAGCGTTTCGATGTGCGCGACGAGGGATTCGATTCGCGAGCGCACGATCGATGCCGGATCCTGCACGCGCCAGACCTCGTGGTAGTATTCCACGGCCTGGCGGTTGTACTCGCTGCCCCAGATCGGCATGTCGCGCGGCCCGTGGGCATCGACCTCGGCCCTGCCGTCGACGATCTCGGTGACCCGCTCGGCCGGGAAGGTCCCGCCGTTGGCGGCCGCAAGGCCGGTCAGATCGGGCACCTCGGTCTTGATGAACTGCGCGAACGGCCCGTCGCCCTGCCCCGACGTGCCGTGGCAGACCGCGCAGTTCGCGTCGAACTCCGTCTTCCCGAGCGCCGCGTCCTGCGCCAGTGCGCCCGCCCCGACGGTCAACCCCGCCACGCACGGCACGCCTGCGGCTACAAAAAAGGCTCTCATCGGTTTACCTCCCAAACCGCAAGAACACGTCCGCAGGATATCCGCACCGATACTGCACAACAAGTCTGCTCCACGGCGCAACCTACTCAGAGAGTATGCAACCGCTCCAAGACATTTCGCCTGGTATGCGTGTTTAGGTAAATTTGCACTACCATGCCGAGCGGCGCTTGCATGGGCGTGCAGGGTTGGAGGGCATCGCGACTGCGGGATACCGCAGAGTACCGTGCGGAAGGCGCAATCGTTCAGCCGTCACCCGCCCCGGCCGCGCCGGCGGCCACCATGATCGCGGCGAGGAGCGCGTGGAGATCGTCGCGGTGGCCGGTCCGGCCGGCCGGGGCGGTCTCGTCCGAGGTCATCGCGACGGTGAGGCCGAGGGCGGGCACGATGTAGAGCATCTGCCCGCCATAGCCCCAGGCGTAGCGAACCTCGTGGCCGGCGATCTCGCGCAGGAACCAGCCGTAGCCGTAGCCGTCGCCGGTGAAGCGCGACTGCGTGCGCACCTGCCAGGACTGCTCGATCCAGTGCGGCGGCACGATCTGCTCGCCGTCCGGGGCTCGGCCGCCGTTCCGGTAGAGTTCGCCGAAGGCGGCGAGCGAGCGCGTGCTCATCGCCATCTGGTTGCCGCCGAGATAGATGCCCTGCGGATCGCGCTCCCAGTCGGCGATCGCGAAGCCCGATACGCCGCCGAGCCAGTCGCGGGCGAGCGCGAGCGTGGAACGGCCGGCCCGGCGCGTGAGGATGGCGGAGAGGAGATGCGTCGAGCCGGTCGAATAGAGCATGGCGCCGCCGGGCTCGTCGACGAAGGGCTCGGCGAGCGCCGCGCGCACCCAGTTCGGGCTCGCGATCCAGCGGCCGTAATTCGCGCCGGAGGTGCGCCCGAGGCCGGCCTGCATGGAGAGGAGATGTCCGATCGTGACCTCCGCGAGCCGGGGATCCGGATCGTCGGGCAGATCGCGCGCGAGGATCGGCGCGATCTTCTGGTCGACGCCCTCGAGGATGCCCCTGTCGATGGCGATGCCGACCAAAGCGGAGACGATCGACTTCGAGGCCGACTTGATGTTGGTGGGCGCCGTCGGTGTGTGGCCGCGATAGCCCCGTTCCGCCACGACCTCCCCGCCCTTCAGGATCACGATCGCCCTGAGCGGCGCGAGCGCCTCGGCGCGGCCGAGGACCTCCGGCACCGTCGCCTCTGCCGGCCGTTCCGTGCCGCTCGGGAAACCGACCTCCGCATCCGCGGCGCCCGGCAGGAGCGCCACGGCGAGCCAGGCGAGAACGAGGAGGGTCTTCATGCGCCGCGCTCCGCGTGCTGGGCTTCCATGAGCCGGACACCCGACGCCCGGTCCGTTCGAGCCCGGCCGAGTTCGCGCGTCACTCGGTCACCGACAGGAGGGAGATCATCTCGTCGATCGCGCGGTCGCGCTGCGGGTCGGCGCCGGCCGCGAAGCGGATGTCGAACGGCACGGCGATGTCCGGCGTGACGCCGGTGCCCTCAAGGCGCTCGCCATCGACATGCACATCGAGAACGGCGACTTCCAGAAGGCTGTTGTCCCTCAGCCTGAAGGCGCGGCCGGCCAGCACGTCGCCGGCCGTGCGCGTGCCGACGAGCGGCACCCCCGCGCTCTGCAGGCCGTGGGCGAGGATCTCCATGCCGCTTCGCGAGCCTTTGTCGATGATGCCGACGACGGGCTTGCGCCAGCGCATGTTCGCGACACGAACCTCGCCCTTGCGGTTCGTGACCACCATGTGCGGCGCGCGCCCGACGAACATCTCCGCCGCGTCGGCCGGCGCCCCGCCCCAGCGTCCGCGCATGTCGAGGACGAGGCCGTCGGCCTCGCGCAGCGGTTCGGACGTCAGGAGCTCGGCGAGGGTGTCCTCGACGCCGCGGAAGGCGTAGGCCCAGAGGCGCAGATAGCCGATCTTCCGGTCGCCGCGGTCGAAGACGCGGGCGCTCTCCCGGATGGCGTCGAGAAAGACCTCGCGGGGCTGCAGCCGGGCAACGCCGACCTCGACGGTCCGCGGCGCCTCGCCCTGGCGGCGCCGGATCTCGAGGCGGACCGTCTCGCCGACCCGCCCTTCGAAGGAGGCAATCGGGCGGTACGACTCGCCGCCCACCGAAAGGATCTCGTCGCCAGGGCGGATTCCTGCGCGGGCCGCTGGGCCGCCGTCATAGACATGGGTGGCGAAGAGCCGGCCGCCGATCTCGCCGGGGACGAGGCCGATGCCTGGATAGGAAACCGCGCCCTCCGGCGGGAAGAGCTCCCTTATGTTGGAGATGCCGCGCCGGAACACCTCCGAAAGCTCGTAGTAGTCGATGCCGTCCGGCGTGAAGCGCCCGGTATGCGAGGCGCCGAGCACTCGGAGCCAGTCCGCGCTGGCGGCGGCAAGCTCTCCGCGCTCGGCCCGCGCCCGCGCCTCGTCCTGCGCGGCATTGAAGGGTCCCAGTGCGCCGGGATCATAGAACTCCCGCCGGACGATCTCGCCGACCTGGTCGATGATCGCGGTGGGCGCGACCGCGGTGTCGAGCACCGGCCGGGCCGCGGCAGGAAGCGATCCCGCCAGGCACAGGGCGGCCGCGAGGAGAAGCCGTGTGATACGCCTCGTCATTCCGCCAGAGAGCCTTGCGCTCGTGGCATTTGCGCGGCGGTGACGCGCCAATCGGCAGCCGATCGCGTGCCCTCCCCCTGCCGGACGAAGCCGCGGGGCGGAAATTCCGCCGGCGAACCCGATCCTCAGACGCCGATATAGCTCTTCACGAGTTCGTGGTCGGGGCCGAGATCCGCCATCGCGCCCTCGTAGACCACCCGCCCGCGGTCGAGCAGGCAGGCGCGGTCGCAGACGCGGCGCGCCACGTGGAAGTTGGTCTCGACCAGGAGCATCGTGGTGCCTTGCGCGCGCAGCCGGCCGATCGCTTCCGAGATCTGGTCGATGACGACGGGCGCCAGCCCTTCGGTCGGCTCGTCCATGATCACGAAGCGGGACGATCCGACGAGCGCGCGGGCGATGGCGAGCATCTGCTGCTCGCCGCCCGACAGATGGCTGCCGAGATTGCGCCGACGCTCCGCCAGCCTCGGGAACAGCTGGTAGGCCTCGTCGATCGCGAACCTCTCGTCGGACTCGGCGACCCGGTCGGCGACCTTCAGGTGCTCCTCCACCGTGAGGCTGCGGAAGATCCCGCGATCCTCCGGCACGTAGCTCATGCCGCGGCGGACGATGGCATGCGTCGGCTGCCGCTCAATCGCATCGCCCTCGAAGCGGATCGAACCGGTCGTCGCCCGGACATAGCCGAGGATGGTGCGCAGCGTCGTCGTCTTTCCCACGCCGTTCCGGCCCAGGAGGCCGACGCAGGCGCCCGCCGAGACCGTGAATCCGACATCCTGCAGCACATGGCTGTCGCCGTAGAAGGCGTTGACGCCGGCCAGCTCAAGCATGGGCCGTCCCGAGATAGGCCGTCTGCACTTCGCTGCTCGCCGCCACCTCCCCGGGCGAGCCGGTCATCAGCACGCGCCCGCGGACCAGGACGGTGATCCGGTCGCAGAGGTTGAAGACGAAATCGAGATCGTGCTCGACGAGGACGATGGTGATGTCGCGCGGCAGCGCCTGGAGCAGGTCCGCGAGCAGGCGGCGCTCGTAGGGCGAGGCGCCGGCCGCGGGCTCGTCGAGGAGCAGGATGCGCGGCTCCTCGGCAAGCGCGAGGGCGATCTCGAGCTGCCGCTTCCGGCCGTAGGAGAGCTCGCCCGCCCGGCGGGACAAGTCTTCGGCCAGGCCGACCCGCTCGGCGAGCGCCTGCGCCGCGGCCACCACGCGGCGGTGGCGGGCCGTGCCGCGCCAGGGATCGAAGCGGGAGCCGTCCGTCGCCTGGACCGCAAGGCGCAGGTTCTCCGCGACCGTCAGCCCGTCGAAGAGGGCGCTCTTCTGGAACGAGCGGCGCACGCCGGAATGGGCGATCCGGTCGGGGGCGAGCCCGGTCACGTCGCGGCCGAACACCTCGACCCGGCCGGCATCGGGCCTCAGCCAACCGGAAATGATGTTGAAGAAGGTCGTCTTGCCGGCGCCGTTCGGACCGATGATGCCGCGGCGCTCCCCTTCCGGCACCGCGAGGTCGATGCCATCGGCGACGCGCAGCGCCCCGAAGGCCTTCGACAGCCCCGCCACGGCGAGCGCGCTCATCTGCGCCGCCCCAAGCGGCCGAGCGCCTCCACGCCGCCGGCGACGCCTTCGCGGAAGAGCGCCACCGCGGCCATGAAGAAGAGGCCGAAGAAGAGCAGATAGTGTTCGGTCACGATCGCCAGGCCCTCGCGGATGGCGATGAAGGCGAGCGCGCCGATCGCCGGCCCGAGGAAGCTCCGCCATCCGCCGATGATGATCATCAGCAGGACCTCCGCCGAGATACGCCAAGAGGCGAGCTCGGGGCTGGCGAAGGAGAGGTTCTGCGCCTGGAGCATGCCCGCGATCGCGGCGACCAGGCCCGCCAGGACGAAGCATGCGAGCTTGTAGATCCGGACGTCGTAGCCGAGCGCCTGCGCCCGCGGCTCGTTCTCCCGGATCGCGATGACGACGCTCCCGAACGGCGAGCGGACGAAGCGGTGGAGGAGCCAGAGCGTCACAGTCACAACGACGAGGACGTAATAGTAGAACTCCGGCGTCCCCCACAGATCGATGCCGAGCGCCTCGAGTTCCGGGCGGGGAATGCCGACGATGCCGTCGTCGCCGCCGGTCTGCGGCGTGCGCACGAGCACGGCGTAGAACATCTGCGAGAAGGCGAGCGTGATGAGCAGGAAGCGCACGCCGCTGGTGCGCAGGCAGAACAGCCCGAGGACGACCGCGAACAGGACGGAGCCGGCAAGCGTCGCGAGCATGGCCGGCAGGGTCGGCCAGTCGAAGAGCAGCGTGAGCGCGGCGAGCCCGTAGGCGCCGAAGCCGAAATAGGCGGCCTGGCCGAGGGAAACGTAGCCCATGAAGCCGAGGAGAAGGTTGGTGCCGACGGCGAAAAGCGCCAGGATCAGGATCTCGGTGCCGAGCACGAGCACGTAGTCGGACGCCGCCAGCGGCAGCAGCGCGAGAAGAAGGACGGCGGCGAGGACGGCAACGGTGCCGACGATCGCCGGCCGCTTGCCCGCCGAGGCGGCGCCGGCCTCCGCCCCCGCTGTCCCCGCGGCGCTCATCCTGCGCCGCGCGCGGTGCGGAAGAAGCCGCCCGGATTGAAGGCGAGGATCGCGGCCAGGAAGATGTACATCGCGAAGCTCTCGAGGCCGGGCACGTAGGCCTGGGCGAAGGTGTTGATGAGCCCGAGCGCAAGCGCGGCGACGAAGGAGCCCATGATCGAGCCGAGGCCGCCGGCGATGACGACGATCAGCGTCAGGATGAGGATGTCCATGCCCATGTGCGAATAGACGCTGAGGACGGGCGCGGCGACCGCGCCGGCGAGCCCGGCGAGCCCCGCGCCGAAGCCGAAGACGAGCGCGAACAGCCGGTCGACGTTGACGCCCATCCCGACCGTCATGTCGTGGTCGTCGACCGCCGCCCTGATCGTCGCGCCGAGCGTGGAACGATCGATGGCGAGCCACACCGCGAGGCCGATCGCCAGCCCGAGGCCGATGATGAAGAGGCGGTAGGCGGGATAGGGCGCGCCGAACACGGATACCGTGCCGCGGAGGTAGTCGGGCGGGACGATGCTCTCGTAGCCGACGCCGTAGAGGATCTCGACCGAGCCGACGACCGCGAAGGAGAGCCCGAGCGTGAAGAGGGCGATGTCGAGATGGGTCGAGCGCCCGCCCCGGACGAGCGGCTTCAGCACGAAGTACTGGAACAGCGCGCCGAGCAGCGCCGGCAGCATGAAGCCGACCGCGAGCGCGAGCCAGAACGAGCCGGTCGCGCGCGCCGCGCTGTAGGCGGCGTAGGCGCCGGCCGTATAGAACGCCCCGTGCGCGAGGTTCAGATAGTCCATCATGCCGAAGATGAGCGTCAGCCCGAGCGCCAGCAGGAACACCAGCATGCCGAGCTGAAGCCCGTTCAGCAGATTGACGAGGACGTTCTCCACGGCCGGGCGCGGCTATTCGCTCATCTGGCAGCCGGGGAGGTCCTTGCCCGGCGGGATGGTCGAGACGAGCTTCTCCACGAGCTTGCCGTCCTCTTCGGCGACCTCGACCAGATAGAGCGTCTCGAGCTGCGCCCCGTTCGCCTCGCTGAAGGTGATCTTGCCGCGCGGGGCTTCGATCGTGAGGCCGCGGATCGCATCGACATAGGCCTTGCCGTCGGAGACGTCGCCATTGACGGCCTCGATGCCTTCAAGGACGGCGAGCGCGTTGTCGTAGCCGAGGCCGGCCGTGACGTTCGGCACCGCACCGTACTTGTCGCTGTAGGCCTTCACGAAGGCGTCGCTCTGCGGCGTGCCGGCCGCGGGCGTGTAGACGGTCGCAAAGCGCGCGCCGAGCACCACGTCCCTGCCCATCGCCGACCAGAGGTTGGCGTCGTAGAGCCATTGGTCGCCGCGCAGCGGCATCGCCTCGCGCAGCCCGAACTCGGCATGCTGCTTGACGGCCTGGATCGATTCCGCGCCGGCATACCAGGCGTAGATCATCGCGGCGCCCGATTCCTTCGCCTTGCCGTAGACCGGGCCCCAGTCCTTGGTCTGGCGGAACACCGTCCAGTACTGGTCCTTGATGGTCCCGCCATTGGCGGTGAAACCGTCGACGAAACCGCGGATCATGGCGCGCCCGGCCGCATAGTCGGGCCCGAGCGTCACCGCCGTCTTGTCCTCCAGCTCGTTCGCCCAATAGGCGCCGGAGCCTTCCTGGAGCGCATGCGCGCTGAAGCCGGAGCGGATCGCGTAGGGCTGGCAGTTCTCGGCGGTGAGCTCGTCGGCGACGGCGAGCGCGAGCACGAGCGGCTTCTTCGTGCGCTTGGAGAGATCGGAGACGGCGAGCGCGACCGCGGAGCTGACCGTGCCGGCGAGGACGTCGACGCCGTCGGAGCGCAGCAGCCGGTTGGCGGCCCGCACGCCGACGGTCGGATCGGCCTCCGTGTCCGCCTTGACGAGCACGACCTTCTTGCCGGCCGCCATGCCGCCGCGCTCTTCGAGCGCGAGCTCCCAGGCCCGGTCGATGTCCTCGGCGAGCTGGGCGAACACGCCCTTGTAGGGCAGCAGCAAGCCGACCTTGATCTCCTCCTGCGCATGAGCGCCGGAGGCGGCGGCGCCGCTCACCGCAAGCGCGGCGAGAACGGCCAGGTACGAACGATCCATTGTCTTCCTCCCGAGAAGGCGTGGATGCGCTCCGGCGC
>JAEZEK010000416.1 GCA_023417735.1 Pseudomonadota bacterium
TCACTGTCACTGAGCGCGACGCCGCGCACGACCGCGACGTCGCCACCCTCGACGATGGCGCGGTAGCGGCCGGTCGCGACCTCGTTCTGCACGTAGCCCTGCGGCAACCGGCCGATGGCGGATGCGCCGAGGCCGATCAGCGCCTCGTACTCGTCGGCGGTGTAGCCCTGGAAGTTCCGGTGCAGCCGGCCCTCCCGCGCCGCGGCCGCGAGGCTGTCGGCAGGCAGGGCGAAATGGTCCATGCCGACGCGCTCGTAGCCGGCGGCGGTCAGCCGCGAGGCGGCGCGATTGGCCTGGGCGAAGCGTTCGACCACGTCGGGAAGATCATCCTCCCGGATCATGGTCTGGTGTTTCTTCATCCAGGGCACGTGCGCGTAGCCGAAAAGGGCGACCCGGTCGGGACGCAGCGTGATGACCTTCTCGATGGTCGCCTCGACGGCGTCGCGGGTCTGAAGGGGCAGGCCGTACAGCACGTCGATGTTGACGGAGCGCACGCCGCGCGACCGGAAAGCGTCGATCACGCCGGCCGTTTCCTCATAGGTCTGAATGCGGTTGATCGCCTTCTGGACATCGAGGTTGAAGTCCTGGACGCCGAAGCTCGCCCGCGTCATGCCGGCCGCGACCAGGGCCTCCACGCGCGCCTCGTCGAGCATCCGGGGATCGACCTCGACCGAGAACTCGGTGTCGGCCGCGAGCCGGAAGGCGGTGCGCAGCGCATCGGCCAGGTTGGCGATGTCGTCGGGAGAGAGGATCGTGGGCGATCCGCCGCCCCAATGGATCTGCCGGACGACGGGACCCTCCGGCAGGAGCCCCGCCACCGTCCGGATCTCGTGCACGAGCGAGCCGGCATAGGCGGCGACGGGGGCATATTGCCGCGTCTCCTTGGTGTGGCAGCCGCAGAACCAGCACAGCGTGTCGCAGAACGGGACGTGGCAGTAGAGCGAGAGCCGCGCGTCCCGGGGCAGGGCGGCAAGCCAGTTCCTGTAGGTTTCCGCGCCGATCGCGTCGCCGAAATGGGGCGCGGTCGGATAGCTCGTGTAGCGCGGAACGGGCGCCGCGTTGCGGAGGATGACGTCCTTTTCCATGCCGTCCCCATGCCATGCTGCGGCGCAATAGCGCCTTGATCGAGATCAAGCGCCGGCCAAATCTCGCTGGCGCCCCGGAGCCCGCGACGGCTCTCCGGAGGGTGGCGAGAGGCCGATCATGCAAAGCGTGATTCATCTGGTTCAGCAGCCCGACCGATGCTCGGACTGCGCCATCCGCCAGAGCGCCTTTTGCGCCGCGGTGGGTCCGGAGGACCTCGCCAGGCTGAACGCGATGGCTCAGCGGCGGCGCTTCGGCGCCGGGGATACAATCTTCCACGAGGAAGAGAGCCTGTCCTTCGTCGGCAACATCATCACCGGCGTGGTCAAGCTGTCGAAGACCCTGGCGGACGGGCGGCAGCAACTCGTGGGCGTGCAGTTTCCGGGCGACGTCCTCGGACGCGTCTTCCGGCCGCGCGCCGGGTTCCGCGCCGAGGCGGCGACCGCGGTCGAGCTCTGTACTTTCCCGCGCGGCAGTTTCGAACGGATGGTCGCAAGCTCCCACGAGCTCGAGACGCGGCTCTTCAGGGACACGCTGGACGAGCTCGACGCGGCGCGCGAGTGGATGGTCCTGCTCGGCCGCCAGTCGGCGCGCGAGAAGGTGGCGCGATTCCTGGTCATGGTCGCGCGCCGCACCAGCCGGGAAGGCTTCGCGCCGGTTGCGAAACGCCCGCCGGCGGTCCGGTTCGACCTGCCGCTCAGCCGGGCCGACATCGCCGATTTCCTCGGCCTGACGGTGGAAACCGTCAGCCGCCAGATGACGCGGCTGAAGACGGAAGGGCTGATCCGGTTCGAGACGAGCCGGCGCATAGAGATTCCCGAGATGGACGACCTGGAGCTCGCCGCCGGAGAGTGAGGGCCGCCGGGCCCCGTCAGCCCGACACCACCCTGAACGGCACGACCGACCCGGAGGTCCGCCGCTTGAAGAGCTCGGCCGCCACCGCGGCGGACATGCCGCCGTCGAGCTTCTGGCGCGCAAGCGGGAACAGCACGCGCTCCTCCCAGGAAATGTGCCGCCGCTGGCTTTCGAAGAAGCCGCGCAGCATGTAGCCGACCGCCTCGGTGTTGACGCGCGCGCCGCCGACGAGATCGTCGAGGCAGTCGGCCAGTTCGCGCGCGGCCTCGAGGTCGACCTCGTGTTCCGCCCGCGCCTGGTCGACGGCGCTGGCGAGCGCGGAGCCCTTCGGCTCGCCATGCGCGACGGCCGGGTAAAGGACGTCGTCCTCGGCGGCGAAATGAGCGGGATAGTGCGTCCTCAGGAACAGCGCGGCCGCCTCGACGGCGGAATGGTCCGCGGCGCCGGGCAGGGCGTCCGCGATCGCCTCCAGCACGTCGCAAAGCCGCTCCTGCAGCATGTGCTCGAAGGTCAGCAAGGCGAAGATGTCGGACCTCTGGGCGGACGCGCTCGGCGCGCGCCGCATCGATTCCGTGAGGTCGCGGAGCCTGCGCTCCTGTGGAGACATTGGATGATTCCGCATGAGAGCCCGATCGCCCCCGCTCGTAACGAACAATGGCAGATCCGGTTCTGATCCGGGTTGATCTGGATCAAGGCCCCTCTGCGCCCGCCACGTCAGAACCCGTGATGGAAAGCGCCGGCCGGCACCGGGCCTGGACCGGCGCTCCTTGGAACTGAAGGGGTCTAACATGGCGATGGCTCAGGTCGGGGGGCTCGGTTTCCTGGCGCTCCTCGCGATGCTCGCATCCGCGAACGCGGTCGATGCACCATTCGCATTTCACATGGGGCTGATCGCCGTCATCGCGCTCGGCCTCGCAGTCTGGCGGCTGCGCACGATGGACGTCTCCGGGCGGACGATCCCGTTCCGGGAGCCGGAGACCGGCTACATGGACAGCGTCGTGCGGGCGGGCGTAATCGCTACCGTCTTCTGGGGCGTGGTCGGCTTCCTGGTCGGCGTCGTGATCGCCTTCCAGCTCGCCTATCCCGACCTCAACGTCGACGGGCTGAGCGTCACCAACTTCAACCGGCTTCGCCCGCTGCACACCTCCGCGGTGATCTTCGCCTTCGGCGGCAACGCCCTGATCGCGACGAGCTTCCACGTCGTCCAGCGCACGACCGGCGCCCGGCTCGCGTTCGGCAATGCGGCCTGGTTCGTGTTCTGGGGCTACCAGCTCTTCATCGTGCTGGCGGCGACCGGCTACCTGATGGGCGTCACCCAGTCGAAGGAATATGCCGAGCCCGAGTGGTACGTCGACATCTGGCTGACGATCGTCTGGGTGGTCTACCTCGCCGTCTATCTCGGCACGATCTTCAAGCGCAAGGAACCGCACATCTACGTCGCCAACTGG
>JAEZEK010000438.1 GCA_023417735.1 Pseudomonadota bacterium
GGCCATGACGGATCCCTTCAACGAGGTGCGCACGCCCGAGCGCGGCTACGGCAGGGCCGACGCCGGCAACGGCATCAAGGTGACGCCGCTCGCGCGCCGGCTGATCGCGCAGCACGGCATCGGCCTCGGCACGCTCGCCGCCTCCGCCCGCCGCAGCGGCGCATGGCGGATCGGCAAGGACGAGGTGATGGCGGCGCTCGAGCAGGGTGCGTCGGCGCCGTCGACCCGACCCGAGAGCCCTGCACGGCCGGAATCCGCTCCGGTGCAGGCGAGGCAGGCGCCGGCACCGCGTGCGCCGGCGCGCGACGTTCCGGGCGAGGTCGTGCCGTTCAACGCCATCCGGCGGCAGACGGCGCAGCGGCTGTCGGAATCCTGGCGGACGATCCCGATGGCGGTGCAGGCCGTCGAGGTCGACTATGCCAATGTCGAGCGCGTGCGTGCGGCGCGCAAGCAGGCGTTCAAGGAGCGGAACGGCACCTCGCTCACCTACCTGCCGTTCATCGCGCGCGCCGTCTGCCTGGCGATCGCCGAGTACCCGCGCGTCACAGCGCGCGTGGAGGGCGACGGGCTGGTGCTCTCGCGCGAGGTCAATCTCGGGATCGCCGTGGATCTCGGGCAGGACGGGCTGGTCGTGCCGGTGATCCGCAACGCCGACGAGCTGACGGTGCCCGGCATCGCGAAGGCGATCGACCGGCAGGTGGAGAAGGCGCGGAGCGGGCGGCTGTCGCCCGACGACCTCAGCGGCGGGACCTATTCGATCACCAACAATGGCAGCTTCGGGACGCTGTTCACGGTGCCGCTCATCAACCCGCCGCAGGTGGCGATCATGTCGACGGACGCGGTCCGCAAGAAGCCGGTCGTGGTCGAGACGGAGAGCGGCGATTCCATCGCGATCCACCCGGTCGGCGTGCTCGCTCAGAGCTTCGACCACCGCGCCTTCGACGGCGCCTATTCGGCCTCCTTCCTCGGCCGGGTGAAATCGCTCCTCGAGACGCGGGACTGGGCGGGAGACTTCGGCTGAACATGGCCGTTTCCGCATATGTGGGTTGAACGGCATCGGCAGGAATGATAATCAGAATGCAAACGTTTGCACATGCCGCAGGAGGGCAGAAGATGCAGGAGAACAGGCACCGGCTCGGCTGGATCGGCATGGGCCGGATGGGCTACCCGATGGCCGAGCGGCTCATCAAGGCCGGCTACGACGTCTCGGTGTGGAACCGCACGCGCGCCAAGGCCGAGCCGCTCGCCGAGAAGGGCGCGACGATCGTCGACAGGCCGGCCGACCTCGCCGACGTCGACATCCTCTTCACCATGGTCTCGACCGGCAAGGACCTCGACCAGGTCTATTTCGGCACGGACGGCGTGATCGACGGCCGCACGTCGGGCCCGGTCCCGCGGATCTTCGTCGACTGCTCGTCGATCTCGGTCCCGGAATCGGCCGTCTTCCGCGACCGCATCGCCGCGCTCGGCTCGGAGTTCCTGGTGGCGCCGGTGAGCGGCAACGGCAAGTGCGTGAAGGCCGGCAAGCTGTCGAGCGTCGTGTCCGGGCCGGAGAACGTCTACGAGGTGGTGAAGCCCTACCTGCAGGCGATCGCGGGCGCGGGCGTCGCCTATGTCGGCGACGGCGACCTCGCCCGCTTCTGCAAGATCGCGCACAACGTCATGCTGGGCGTGGTGACGCAGAACCTCGTCGAGATCACGGTGCTCGCCGAGAAGGCCGGCGTGCCGCGCCACGCCTTCCTGGAGTTCATCAACAATTCGGTGATGGGCTCGACCTTCACGCGCTACAAGAGCCCGGCGCTCGTGAACCTCGACTGGACGACCACCTTCACGCCGGCGCTCCTCAGGAAGGACCTCGACCTCGGCCTCGCGGCGGGGCGCGAGTACAACACGCCGATGCCGGTGACGGCGGCGACGCGCGAGGCGCTGCAGGCGCATTTCGGCGCTGCCTCGCTGCAGGACGACCCGGCCGCCTATCTGGAGCGGGATTTCGCCGCGCTCCTGGAGACGCAGGCGCTCCTCTCCGGCATCAAGGTCGAGAGCGAGAACAAGCCGGTGAAGACGGGCCTCGAGGTCGAGGGCTGAGAGCGCACGCGCCGGGCACGCTCCGGCGCGGCGGCCCTCGCGGCCTCACCGACAACGGGGCGGGCCCGCGGGCCAGCCCCTTTTCTTTCGTTGCGGGACGCGTCCGCCCGTCCGTCAGCTCGCCTTGCCGAGCCTGGCTTCGGCCAGGTGCGGGTACTTCTCGGTCAGGAGCGACCCGAAATAATAGGTCGGCGCGAAGGCCGGATGGGCGCGGATCGCGTCGAACCAGCGCGCCACCGCCGGCCGGTCGTCCCAGTACCGCCCGAGGTTGATGTCGTCCATGCGCACGATCACCGGCATGATCGCGATGTCGGCGAGCGTGAGCTGCCCGCCCATGAGGAAGGGGCCGCCGCTCGCCCGGATCGCCTCGTCCATGCGGGCGACGGCGCGGCCGAGGCGCCCGAGCGCCTCGTCCATGTCGGCCTGCGGAAAGCCCGTCCGACCCATCCGGAGCAGGAACTCGCGGCGGAGCGGCTTGGAATCGGCGAGCGCCTGGAACTCGTCCTCGCTCATCGACTGGAAGTGCGGCAGGAAGGCGAGATTGTAGGAGGGCACGCGGACGGCCGGCGTCGGCACCTCGTCGATGAAGCGCATGAGGGAGCGCATGCGTGCGAGGGGAAGCAGGCCCGCCGGGCGGAACGGCTCGGGCTCGGGCCGCAGCTCGTCGAGATACTCGATGATGACGGCGGAATCGACGACCGGCTCGCCGTTATGGACGAGCGCCGGGACGACCCCGTTCGGGTTGATCGCGAGATAGTCCGGCTTCAGCTGGTCGCCTGCGAAGAGATCGAGCTTCACCTCCCGGAAGGGCAGGCCCTTAGCATTGAGGACGAACCGGACGCGCTGGCTGCAGGTCGATTGCGGCGCGTCGTAGAGGACGAATTCCGGCATTCCGTTCCCTTTGTCAGTCCCAGTCGAGGAAACGGGGCAGGCGCTTCTTCTGCCTGAGCGTGCCGACGATCCCGTTCGGGAAGTACATCAGCACGAGCAGCATGATGATGCCGGTGCCCATGATGTTGAGTTCGCTCGCGCCCATCGTGGCGACGAAGAACTCGTTGAAGAGGATGAGGAGCACGGCCCCGATGATCGGGCCGGCGACCGTGCCCTTGCCGCCGAGGATGCACATCAGCACCATGTTGGCGGCGACCAGGATCATCAGGAAGATGTTCGGGCGGAGATAGGTCAGGTACTCGCCCCAGACCGCGCCGGCCATGCCGACGAAGAAGGCGGAGATGGCGAAGGCGGCCGACTTGTAGAGGCGCGTGTCGATGCCGGCGCTCTCGGCCTTCACCTCGTCCTGCGAGATCGCCCTGAGGCCCAGCCCGAACTTGGAGTGCTTGATGCGGTAGGAGGCGTAGACCGTCACCGCCGCGATCACCAGGAAGGCGTAGTAATAGGGGATCTTCATCCACTGCGCCGACAGGCCGAGCTGGGGCAGCGTCACCCCGTTGGCGCCGCCGACGAAATGCCAGTTGTCGAACAGGATGCGCGCCACCATCAGCAGGGCGATCGACGAGATGATGAAGGTCGGCCCGCGCATCTTCAGGGTGACCAGGCCGACGAGGAAGCCGACGCCCGCCGCGGCGGCGCCGAAGATGTACTGCCTCCGGAAGACCATGATCCCCAGGCCGACCAGGGCCGCGAAGAGACTCAGGCCCGTCATCGACTCGAACTGGTTCTGGATGGCAAACCGCTCCGCGAGGATGCAGCGGGCGACAAAGCCGGCGCTGTGGAGGAGGATGGCGAGCGACAGCGTGC